>DASQPS010000339.1:0-4477 GCA_035643845.1 Gemmatimonadaceae bacterium
CTCCGGATTCGCCTCGGACCGTATCATCATGTCGTCAGCGTGCGCGCGGTCTCCGAGAGGAGAGGTCCCGCTTCAGACGCTGCCAAGCTCTACGAGGAAGATGCTGAGGCGCGTAAAGCGCGCGAATTACTGCAGGCGCAAGTAAAGACCGCGCAGCGGATGTCTGGCTACGAGAGCGGTCGGCCGAACAAAAAGGACCGTCGCGACATCGCAAGGCTTAGAGGGAAGGACTAGAACTCGAGCTGCGCCCCCAGCTCCACGACGCGGTTGGGCGGAATTCCATAGAATGCCGTCGCCGAACGCGAGTTGCGCGACATGAACACAAACAGCTTCTTGCGCCACGACCAAAGTGGACTGTTTCCAGTCGGAATGAGCTGTTCCCGACCGAGGTAGTACGTCGTGTCGAGGGGCTTCGCGTCGATACCCGCTTCGCGCGCTCTGGCAAGAATCGCGGGCACGTTGGTGCTCTCCATAAAACCGTACCTCGCTCGTATTCGATAGAAGCCCTGCGGGAGCTTCTTGATTTCTATCCGCTCCTGCTCGGGTATCTCGGGGACCTCTTCGGAGAGAATCGAGAGCAGTACGACCTGCTCGTGCAGAACCTTATTGTGTTTGAGATGGTGCAAGAGCACCACCGGCGCGCCCTCCGGCTCACGTGTCATGAACACCGCGAGCCCAGGAACGCGCACTGTCTTTCTGCTCTCGAGATCCGCCAGCAGCATGTCGATTGGTAGCATCCCTCGCCTGAGCAGGTCCTGCACGATGTCGCGACCACGATTCCAGGTGGTCATGAGTATGAATATTCCGATGGCGATCGTAATCGGGACCCAGCCGCCCTGACGGAATTTCAAGAGGTTCGCGCCGAAGAATGCGCCGTCGATTATCAGAAGAGGGCCAACGAGAAGGATACTCCGCAGTCTCGTCCAGCCCCACCATGTTCGGGCAACTACGTACATGAGGCATGTCGTCATCAGGAAGGTACCTGTAACGGCGATTCCATAAGCGGCACCCAGGGCGCTGACAGATCCGAAATAGAGGACTACGAACAGCGAGCCGATGGTCAGCGCATGATTGACCTCGGGGATGTAGATCTGTCCGGCTTCCTGCTTCGACGTGTGTATGATGGTGACGCGTGGACTGTAGCCTAGTTGAACGCACTGCTGAGTCAACGAAAAAGCGCCAGAGATGAGCGCCTGCGACGCCACAATCGCCGCCAGCGTCGCCAGGACTATCAGTGGGTAAAGCACCACTCGTGGCGCCAGCAGGTAGAACGGGTTGACCGCAGCGTCGGGACTGTGGAGGATGAGACCGCCTTGTCCGAAATAATTCAGGACCAGACTTGGCAAAACCAGCCCGAACCAGGCCAGGCGGATCGGTCGTTTTCCAAAATGTCCCATGTCGGCGTATAGGGCTTCCGCCCCTGTGACAACGAGCACGACCGCGCCCAACACGACGAACGCATCCCGTCCGTGCAAAGCAAAAAAGCCCAGCGCGTACCAAGGGTTCAGTGCGAGCAGGATGCGTGGCTCACGAAAAATTTCGGCGGCACCGAGCAGAGCGATGCTGATGAACCACGCGAGCGTGATCGGTCCGAACACGCGGCCGACTTTTGCAGTTCCGGTCTTCTGAAAAAAGAAGACGGCGAAGATGATGATCAGGGTCAGCGGAATCACGAACTTGCCTAGCACGGGCTGAACTACGGCAAGACCTTCGGTCGCGCCGAGAACGGTAATCGCTGGCGTGATTACGCCGTCACCATAAAGGAGTGCCGCGCCTAGCAGGCCCATGATGGTGATCGCCGTCTTCACGTGGCGATCCGCGTCGCGGTGGAGACGCTGAAGCACGAGCGCGACGAGCGCGAGAATGCCGCCCTCACCCCTGTTGTCGGCCCGCATCACGAATACGATGTACTTGATGCTGACGACGGTGATGAGGGACCAGAGAATCAGAGAAAGGATGCCGTAGACATTTTGCTCCGTCGCAGCGAGACCGTACTCGGGCTTGAAGCAGGCCTGCAGTGCGTAAAGGGGGCTGGTCCCGATGTCGCCGTACACGACACCGAGCGCGAGAAGCGTGAGTTTTGCGAGGCGACGGCCGCTCGGGCGAGCTTCTACGTTAGTGCTGATTTGTGCGACCTATTGAGGTTGTAAAGACCAACCGTACAGCTGGCGGCTTTGGCTCCGGAATTTCCGCAAGGCGGCGGGGCTTTGCAAGGTCGGTACCGGCCTTGCGAATCCGGCTTCCATTAGAGGGCATGTCGCTTGCGCTATATCAGTCGCAACTGGAAAGAGTCTGCATTCTAAAAGAGGAGGCTTAAATGAAGGACCTCAACGAACGCGGCGTCGACAATCAGGTCAGGGGCACCGCAAAAGAAATGAAAGGAAAGATCCGTGGCGATCTGGGTGATGCCACTGACAACGCGAGCGAGCACATCAAAGGGCGCGCTGAAGAGTTCAAGGGAAAGGTGCAGAAGAATGTCGGCAAGACTGAAAGAGACGCCGACCCCGATAACGCCTAGCCCGACAATAGACAAAAAAGACCGACGCAAATGCGTCGGTCTTTTTTTTCTCGTCCTGGCTCGCCTGATTACGAGTCGGTAGCCGTTCTAGTACTGCCGCGGTCCTGGCGGCCTGTTATCGCGTCCGAGAGTATCGGTCCCACGCCGCTCGGCGAGATCGCGTCTCGCGGCTGCGCGCAGCTCTTCCAGTTTTGCCTGCTGGTCGGCGTTGAGCAGTCGCTTGATCTGCGCGTGTGTGCTGTCGCTGACCACGTGAGCGAGTACCGCGATCGAATCGAGCTGCGGCTTCACGGGCTTGTACAGCGCAATAATCTGCCGGTGCTTCGCTTCGATGAGCGAATCGAACGAAGCCTGCTGCTGCTTCGTGAGATTGAGCTCCTCGGCAACGCGCTGCCTGTAAGCCCGAGATCCGGGCAATCCGCGTCCGTGCTCTGCGCGAATTACGCGATCGGCCGAAAAGCCGAGCGCTCCGCCCGCCAGAAATGCGCCGAGCAGAAACATCAGCGCGTAACCCTTTGTTCGATCCATCTCCATCCTCAGTGAGACATGACGTAACGGAACGTCGCTTCACGCTGCGAACCATCAGGTGGTGCGGTTACAACCTGAACGGCCCCGGGAAGAATATCCGCTGGGACCGGCCCGGCGACGGCCTCGTAGCTGATACGGAGGTCTTCGTCGTTCTGACGAGACCAGAGAAGGCCAGCCGCAACAAAAAGAAGCGCTGCGGCGGCCAAGCCGGGGGCTGCCCAGCTTGCGAGGTCAGACCACCAGTTCACCGGAATTCCGGTGACGCGATTGTGCTCGGCGATGTACGCCATGATGCGACTCTCCAGCGCGTCCCAGTACTGGCTCTCCGCTGGCGGCGCGTAGGCGTCACGAAGAATCTTTGTGATTCTCGGGTCGCCTTCATCAACTGGTCGCAAATCCGTACGATCTTCCATCGCCACTCCCTATCCCTTCAGGTTGCCCAACAAGCCACGCAACTTCTGCCTCGCATGATGCAAATCCGAGCGCGCAGTCCCACCCGGTATACCCAACATCTCGCCAATCTCGGCGTGAGTAAAGCCTTCGACATCGTGCATCACTATCACGGCCCGCGCACGCGGCTGTAGCTGCGCCAAAGCCGCTTCCAGTCGCTCCTTCAACTCTCCGCTTTCCGCAGGATCCCGAAACACCGCCGGCATCGAGTCGGAAAGCTCCTCTGCATTTCGAACCTTCCTGCGCCGTGCAAGATCCAGCGCCGCATTTGCAACGATTCGGTTGAGCCAGGCACCGAATGTCTGCCCCGGATCGAATCGGTCGAGCGCCTGATACGCGCGCAGAAACCCTTCCTGCACCGCGTCCTCCGCATCTTCGTGGGTCATGACGATCGACCGGGCTACTATGTACGCCCGCCGCTGATGAAGGCGCACGAGACCCGCAAAACCCCGCTCGTCACCTTTACGAGCAAGGCTTACGAGCTCTCGTTCCTCGTCAGAAATACGTGGCGGACCAGTCAAATGTTGGATACGCTGGTGGACAAGGGCCTCAAGGAAATGAACGGGATATGAGCGGTATCGCGCTGCCTCGGGCCGCGATTTTAGTGCATCGGCCCAACTGCACCGCGGGCCCGGCCAGTCCGGAAAAGCAACAGAAGCGGCAGCCCCGCTATCAGCACCAGTCCGCTGTACAGGTAAATCTTGGAGAATGCCAGCATACTCGATTGGACACTTACTTGCCGGTCGATAATAGCCAGCGCCTGCTGCTGCGCGGTCATCGGGTTCATACCGCGCGAAATCAATCCACGGGTCAGCATCGAGAGCCGGCCAAGCGTCTCGGGATCGGTGGCCCCGACGTGCTCGACGAGAACCGCTTTTTCACTCGCGACAAACCGAGCGAGCAATGTCGCCATCACTGCGATTCCGAGTGACCCGCCCAGCTGACGCATCAGATTGAACATACCGGTTCCCTGCGCAAGGT
>DASQPS010000340.1:0-2025 GCA_035643845.1 Gemmatimonadaceae bacterium
TCGGCTCTCTGCCACCGTAATCGAGGCCGACGACTATCGCGCTCTTAGCTCCGTGGAACGGAAGTCTGGTATCGCGGCGCTTCTCTGATCCCCGCTCCAGATACTCCATGTCGCCCGCGTAGCCTTTCTCGATCCAGTCGTCGAATGCAGCGGAAGTCTCCATCGGACCCAGGCTGGTAATTCCGACCAGATCGAAGCCCAGTCCGTATGCCTGGGCCTTGATCGTCTCTGCGTCGATCATTCGTTTCTCGTCGACCAGCGCGCGTAGCGCTCGACATCTGCGGCGGAAGGAACCGCATTGTAGTCACCGTATGCCGTGTACATCCGCCAGCGAAGATATGTCGGATCCGGCAAGGGCAGGAAAGGAAACTGGCGGTACCAGTCGTTGGACCTGAATCGCCAGGTGATCCGAACGAGATCGATTGCCAGAAGAGGACGACGTACCGCCCGGAGGACCAGTCTCAGCGCCAATCGTAGCCACGGCATGACCGTCCTAATATATAGAAGGAGTCATGACGAACTCCTCCGCGCGAGTGCTGGGCCTCATCTCCGATACTCATGGCCTTCTGAGGGCAGGCGTCCATGAGGCGCTGAGCGGGGTAGAAATAATCCTTCACGCGGGAGATGTTGGAGGGCGGGAGATTCTGGAGGAGCTGCGTTTGATCGCACCCGTAAAGGCCGTCTTCGGAAATACAGATGGACCAGGCGATCCTGAGCTCGCTCGGGAAATCTCCATGACCGTTGGTGGCGCAACCATCCACGTCAGTCATGGGGACGAGCTCGGCAGCCCCACCCCAGCGAAGCTCGCCGAGCGCTATGCCGAGGATGTGATCGTTTATGGTCACACCCATAAGCAGCTGGTGACGAAGCTCGCTGGCCGCCTGATCATAAACCCGGGCGCAGCCGGACCGAAACGCTTCAATCTCACTCCGAGTGTGGCGAGATTGACGATTGAGGGTGGCAAAGCGGAGGTCGAGATCATTGACATCGCTTGAGCTGATGACCGAGGAAGTGCAGGTCTGGGTGGGCGCGTTGGATGTCACGGCCGCGCGCCTCTCCGATTTGTCTCGAACTCTTTCGACGGAAGAGCGCCGTCGCGCCGAAGATCTGCCGCCTCTGGTCTGCCGTCGGTTCGTAGTGGCTCGCGGAATTCTGCGCACGCTTCTCTCCGGCTTCACCGGTACTCCGGCTCAGAAGCTCGAGTTCGAATACGGAACCAGCGGCAAGCCATCGCTCGCTGGACACGATATTTATTTCAACATCTCGCATTCGGCCGATGTTGGACTTTTCGCGTTCGCGCCGGATCGCGAGGTTGGCGTCGACGTGGAAAACGAGCGTCCCGTCCGCCGGCTTCTGGACGTCGCACAGCGGTTCATGTCGGAAGAAGAGGTCAGGATACTCGCGGCGACGGCTGCCGAAAAACGCGACGCGAGCTTTCTCCGATCATGGGTAATCAGAGAAGCGCGGCTCAAGGCAGAAGGGAAGGGAGTCTGGTCCGGACCAGAGAATCGCGGTAACGAAAATCTTACGCACAAGCTCTTTTCGCCAAGACCGGGGTATATCGCTGCCGTGGCTGCATCGGACTCGGATTGGCGATTATTCACATGCACGGTGAAACACTAGCCGAAATGAGAGTAACGGTGCCCCGCGGAATGGCACCGCTGGCCGCTGCTCGCCATGCACCTACCGGGTGGTCTTTGCGTTCATCCGCCGGCCGTCCATTATTTAGCAGCCCGTAACCGCTATGAGAACGCTCGGTGGTGGAAGTCAATCTGGACAGTGTCGAGGAGGTAGTATGAGGAGAATCTCTGGTTCGATTGCAGCACTTTTTCTTGCGACTGGCGTGATGTCATGCGGAGGTGGCGGGGGCGATGGCGGGGGGATAATGAATCCACCACCGCCGACCTGCGATGCCGACACTTTCTGCATGGGCTCGCAAGCGTTCTTCACAGTCCCGGCCACGCAGCCTGTTACGCTCAGCGTTGCGGCTAACACTCCGGTGACTTGGGACAACAATTCTTTCGT
>DASQPS010000341.1:0-2713 GCA_035643845.1 Gemmatimonadaceae bacterium
GAGACCGTCGCCGAGGGAGTGGTAACCGCTCAAAGCGCGCGCGAGCTCGCTGCTCGCGTCGGAGTTGAGATGCCAATCGTTGACACAGTGAACCGCGTGCTCTTCGACGGACAACCGGCTCGCAGTTCGATTGCGGCCCTCATGTCCAGAGAGCTACGTTCGGAGGTGGACGAATGAAAGCGAAAGAACCCGTCCAGGAGTTCTTCTCGATCGGGGACGTCTGCACGCTTACTGATCTCAAGCCGCACGTACTTCGCTACTGGGAGAGTCAGTTCAAGTTTCTTCATCCGGCAAAGAACCGATCAGGGAACCGCGTCTATCAACGGCGTGAGATAGAGCTCATAATGCTCGTCAAGCAGTTGCTCTACACCGAGAAATACACGATCGACGGCGCGCGACAAAAGATCGACGACTACCGGAAGAGCGGCGAGCTGCGAACGGTAGCGCGCGCGGCGCTGGATTCGCAGGCGGTCGAATCGATGGAGGCTGACTTGCGATCGATCCTCGCCATACTCGATGGTCAACCAGAGCAGCCGGCGGGTGAAAGTTGATCGAGCCGCTCGTCGTAATCGTCCCGGTGTACAACGCCGAGGGAACGCTCGAAAAAGTGGTGAAGAACGTGCGTCGAAATCTTCCGAATGCGCTCGTGATTGGAGTCGACGATGGATCTACCGATAGCTCACGTACGCTCCTTAGGGCTGTCGCAGACGAGACCATCGAATTCGACCAGAACCAGGGCAAAGGTGCCGCGCTGAGAGCCGGTTTCGACTCGGCGCTGAAAAAGGGCGCGGCCGCTGTTCTCACGATCGACTCCGATGGCCAGCACGATGCTGCATTCGCGCCAGCGATCGTCGGAGCGCTCGACCACGCGGACATTGTAATCGGAACTCGCGATCTTTCCGGCAAGGCTGTGCCGAGACACCGACGGATCGCGAACATGATTTCCTCCGCGGCAACCCGTGCGGTTTCAGGAGGAAAGGTCAGGGATAGTCAGTCCGGCTACAGGGCGATCAAAGCGGAAGTGCTTCGCAAAGTTCACGCGGTGGGCGACAGATACGAATTCGAGACCGATTTCATAATTCGCGCGGCACGCGCGGGATTCACAACGGTCAACGTCCCAATCTCAACTATTTACGGATCGCCCAGTTACTTTCGTGAATTCCGCGATGCGTGGCTCGTGATAAAAGTGCTGTGGCGACATCGAGCGGGGATCTTCAAGCGTTGAGACTTCTCTGCACAAACGATGACGGCATACTCGCGTACGGGCTAGCGTGCCTCATCGAGGCCGCCGAGCCGCTGGGAGAGATTACCGTTGTCGCCCCGGATCGCGAGCAGAGCGCGACGAGTCACTCGCTGACGCTTCACCATCCCATTCGCCCAATCGAGCGCGGTGAAAGAAAATTTCAGGTTGATGGAACGCCCACGGATTGTGTCATGCTCGCCGTCGAAGCACTGATGCCTGAACGGCCTGATTTCGTTCTGAGCGGAATCAATCACGGACAGAACATGGGCGAAGATGTCCTTTACTCCGGCACCGTCGCCGCCGCGATGGAAGGCCTGTCGCTCGGCATTCCATCCGTGGCGATATCCTTTGCAGGCGGCGATCTTCGGGCAGACGTGACCATGCTGCGCGACCAGATCGTTCCTTTGCGCGATTTGCTCCAACGCATTGTTTCGCTGACTGCCTTCCCCGCGAACACTTTGCTCAACGTCAATCTCCCTCCTTTGCGGGGCGACAACATTAGAGGCGTGCGGCTGACCCGACTAGGCAAGCGCGTCTACTCCGATTCGCTCAAGCCAATGCAGGATCCGTGGGGCCGCCAGATCTACTGGATTGGAGGCGGCTCAATCGAGTGGTCGGGCGAAGAGAGCTCTGACTTCCGCGCAATTCAGGAGGGATACATCTCGGTGACCCCGCTGCATCTCGATCTCACCCATCACGCGATGCTGGAGAGCTCGGAGAAATGGTGGCGACAGTCGTAGAGCAGGAGTTTCGCGGTCCGCGTCGAAGGCTGGTCGAACAACTGCACGACCAGGGCATCAGGGATCTGGCCGTACTCAACGCCATAGATCAGACGCCAAGGCATCGTTTCATACCAACTGGAATAAGGCATCGGGCGTACGAGGACTCCGCGCTACCAATAGGAAACGGCCAGACGATCTCCCAGCCTTCTATCCATGCGCGATACCTCGAGCTGCTCAAGTTGACCGGCAACGAGAAAATACTTGAGATCGGAACGGGATCGGGGTATCAGACTGCTCTCCTTTCGGTTCTCGCTTCGCAGGTTTTTTCGATAGAGCGAATTCCAGAGCTGCTCGACAATGCGCGTGACACGATCCGCCAACTGGGCCTTCGCAACATCTCGTTTCTCCTGGGCGACGGCACTCTCGGCTGGCGGCAGTACGCGCCTTACGATGCGATACTCGTGGGGGCCGGCGCGCCGGAAGTGCCGTCGCCCTACCTCGAGCAGCTCAAGGAAGGCGGTCGCGTTCTCATACCGCTCGGCGACAAGGAGGAGCAAACCTTATATATGTTTACGCGTCGTGGTGACGAGCTCCAGCAGGTCGAGGTCGCTCCGGTGCGCTTCGTGCCGCTTGTGGGGAAATACAGCTGGGAGGGTATGTAGTGAGAGAGACGCCGCACCGTCCGTTCGTACCGCACCGCACGCCGAAAACGTCTCGACAGGCAATTGCGACGACAGAGTTCGTCTTG
>DASQPS010000342.1:0-3414 GCA_035643845.1 Gemmatimonadaceae bacterium
CGTCGATACAGGGCTGCTTCGCCTGCACGAACGCGATCAAGTCGAACGTGCGTTTCGAGCGGGCCTGGGGATCAAGCTGATCACGATCGATGCTGAAGAAAAATTTCTGACCGCGCTGGCAGGAGTCGAAGATCCGGAGAAAAAGCGGAAGATCATCGGGCACACTTTCATCGATGTCTTCGAAGACGCCGCCGCAGATGTTGGAGACGATGTCCATTTCCTTGTGCAGGGGACGTTGTATCCCGACGTGATCGAGTCATTCTCGCCGCGCGGCGGTCCGTCGGTGACGATCAAAACGCATCACAACGTGGGCGGACTTAAGCCGGATATGAAATTCAAGCTCATCGAGCCGTTGCGCGAGCTTTTCAAGGATGAAGTGCGAAACGTCGGTCGCGAGCTTGGTTTGCCGGAAGAGATGGTCGCTCGACATCCCTTTCCGGGTCCGGGCCTCGCAATCCGCATCCTGAGCGATGTCACCAAGGCGAAGCTGGATCTCCTTCGCGCGGCCGACGCGCTCTATCTCGACGGAATTCGCGAGGCCGGATTATACGACGACATATGGCAGGCCTTTGCCGTGCTGCTGCCGGTGAGAAGCGTCGGCGTGATGGGAGACGAGCGGACTTACGAGAGCGTGTTGGGTCTTCGCGCTGTGGCGAGTACCGACGGAATGACAGCCGATTGGTTTCCGTTCCCGCACGACGTGCTCGCACGAATCTCGAGCAGACTGATCAATCAGGTTCCGGGAGTGAATCGCGTCGTGTACGATGTGAGCTCGAAGCCACCCGCGACCATCGAGTGGGAATAGACATCTTCTGAGTTTGTTGCGCCGGGCTCCTGGAGTCAGGCCACCGAGACGGAAGTTTTAAGGGGATGAAGCGGATGATTCGGATTATCCGGATCGCTCCGGGTCGCGGTAGGGCTGCGCGCGCCAGGGCTGTGATCTTTTGTTGTTTGCATTGAGAGCGCCTCTTGGCGCTCTTTTGCGTTGAGAGCTCCAGGTGCGTTTAAGCCTGGATCTATCAGAGAGCTGGTGTGGCGATAGCGGCTAGCCCGAGCGGCAGTTCCCAAAATTCCCGGCCCTGTGAGATGTGCTCTCACGCGACGAGGGGCGATCCGATTGATCCGAATCATCCGCCTCATCCGGTTGAAACTTCCGTCTCGGTAGCCAGACTCCAGGAGCCCAGCGCAAAGAAGCTTTAGAGGCTCTTTTCCTCAAGCAGCTGCATGAATTCTCGCGGTTGCTTCAACTTCAGGAGCCGCTCCGGAACGTCGGACTCCTTCGAGAATTGCGCGATCTTGCCAAGCACGGGCAGGTATTGATTGGAAACTTCGAGCGGCGGCGCGACGATCAAAAAGAAAAAGAAAACCGGTTTGTCGTCGATTGCCTTGAAGTCCACGCCCTGACTCTTTCGGCCGAACGCGACGCGCAGCCGCGTCACAACGAGCGAGCGGCAGTGGGGAATCGCGATCCCTCTTCCGATTCCCGTCGACCCGAGATTCTCTCGGCGCTTGAGCATCTTGAACAGCATTCCTTCCGACTTGTCGTCGAGGCCGAGGAGCCCAATCAATTCCTTGAGAATGTCGTCCTTCGTGTTTCCTTCGAGCTCGAGTTTGATCGCGTCTTCAGAGAAAAAATCGCGTAGTTCCATCAGCTCCCCGAGAGAGTTCGACAAGTCAAGTGCGCGCGAAGCCGGAAGTTACCCGCGCCGTCTGCGAGAGTCAAACCACGATGTTGCAAGCACTTGGGTGTAACACTTAGCTTGTATTTGCTATGGGTTTTCCATTTTCTGTTCGGGATGACATCCCGCTCTATCTCGCACCGATGGCCGGCGTCTCGGAGTCTCCATTCAGGAGGCTCTGCCGCCGCTTTGGTGCCGACGTCGTCGTCACCGAATTTCTGTCAGCCGAGGGAATCCGCCGCGAGAACGCTGCGACGCTGGACAAATTGCGGTTCGGCGCCGACGAGCGGCCGATCGGCGTCCAGATTTTTGGCGCCGACCCGACGGCGATGGGAGAAGCAGCGCGGCTCGTCACCGATGTATTCCAGCCCGAGTTCATCGACATCAACTTTGGCTGCCCGGTAAAAAAAGTCGTGAAGCGGAACGGGGGATCCGGCTGTCTAAAGGATCTCTCGCTCGTCGAGTCAGTCATTCGGTCGGTAATCTCGAGCACACACCTGCCCGTGACGGTCAAGATTCGTAGTGGCTGGAACGAGGAGACCCGCGATCCTGTGAAGATTGCGCTCCGTTGCCAGGACGCCGGCGCCAGGGCGTTAGCGCTACATCCCCGCACTCGAACCCAGATGTACTCGGGGAGCGCGCGGTGGGAGGAGATCGCCGCGGTCTCTCAGGCTCTCGACATCCCAGTGATTGGAAACGGCGACATCAAGACCGCGGAGGACGCCGTCCGGCTGCAGCGTGAAACGGGCTGCGCCGCCGTTATGATCGCGCGCGGCTCGTTCGGTCAGCCGTGGATCTTCGATCAGACGCGGGCGTTGTTCGAAGGGAAGCCCAAGCCCGACGCACCTCCGATCGAGCGCCGGTTCGAGATCGCGCTCGAGCACGCGCGGATGGCTGAGGCTTACGAGGTTGACCCCCGTGGCGCTGCGATTGAGTTCCGAAAGCACCTCGGCTGGTACGTGAAAGGGATTCCGGGGTCGGGTGAGCTGAGGCGAAAACTGCATGCGGTTGTGAGTCTTTCGGAGGTGGAGGACGTGTTCGCGTCGTATCTGGCGAACCCGCATCGATACGAAGATCGGGTGTTGCCGAACGTCGACGCCACCGAGGAGAGCGAAGGAGAGCGCACTCCAGCAGCTGCTTGAGATCAGGCTGGTATTAGCTTTTCGCGCAACGAGTTAGAGCTGCGACTTCAAGCACATTGGCAAGTCGATTTTGATTGACTTCGATGTCGGTTTGGGCTATACTTCTTGAACGGGGGCGACTGGCTTCGACGGGGTTAGTGAAGCTGTGGCCGCGTGCCCAGGTCCTCGGATCCTGGTAAAACCTCTGGGACTTTTTACAAATGCGAACAACAACCTCGCAATGGCTGCGTAACTCTTAGGAGTTGCTGCACCTGCCCTTAGAGAAGCCCTCCTGAGGCGGCTTTACGGGTATCGAAAATTCGGGATAGTCGGCTCTCGCGTCTTCCGGAAGCCGGCGAAAATTTAGAAGACTTGTCCAGAAGTGGGCTTTCCACTGGCCAGCGGCTGGAGACCTCAATCGGTGGAATACGCACGTAGACGCTGTGGTCGATCTTTTCTCGGACCGGGGTTCGAATCCCCGCGCCTCCACTAAGAACCTGTCAGTAACGATTCGGCGGTGTCCCAAAAAGACGCCGCTTTTTCGCGTCTAGATCAGGCGATAATGAGTCGGGTGTGTGCTTGACCGTTCGGGCCGCTGCCGCTACAGTGCGGCA
>DASQPS010000343.1:0-2130 GCA_035643845.1 Gemmatimonadaceae bacterium
GACGCCGGTCTGTCGCGGCTGCGGTCCGACTTGAGCGATGGCAGCTGGACTTCACGGTACGGAGCCCTACTGCCGTTGGACGTCCTGGACATCGGCTACAAAATCATCATCGCGGAGTTGCCGTCGCGCCGCGCAGACTGAATGCACGCACCACCGCCAGAAAAGACGCCGGGAATTGCGCCGGACTTCGTAAGGCGCTCTTATTGTCTCCGCGTTGCGAACTGTCCTGAGGCCACAACGAACATCGCGAGGTGACTACCAGTGCCAAGCCAGGACTCTATGCTGCAGGATCGAGTGCGCCAACTCGAACGTCAGTTGCAGCGGATTTACGCTGTTGCAAGCGTGGCGTGCCTCGTGGTAGCCGCGCTCGTCTCGACCGCATTCTTGCGTAGGCCTACGACGCCCGATGTCATCCGAGCCCGACAGCTGATCATCGAAGACAGCGCCGGGCGCGATCGTATTGTCGTTGGCGCGCCCGTCCGCGACAACTTCAAACGCATCTCTCCTGCGACGGGATTGGTCATTCGTGATTCATCGGGCAGCGAGCGGTTCGGGCTGAGTCTCGATGCACGAGGGAACATGGGACTCGGCCTCGATGCTCCGCGATGCACGAGTGATCCTTGCAATCGAGAGCGGATCAATATCGTAGCGGACGCTAACGGCGGGTCGCATCTGCGATTCCTCGATCGACGGACCGGCGTTGCGGCGCGGCTACTTCTCGATGACGACGACAAAGCGTACCTGGATTTTGTGAGGGCCACACACGATAGTATCGAGCTGCGTCGCACGGGACTGCACGTCGATACAACATTCAGTATGACTCGGCGTTAGCCTCGATCTACAAAACTTGCCCGGAGATCAATCATGAGAGCATATGTCGCAGTTACCGGATTGCTGTTTGTCCTGATCGTGATATCGCATGTCGTCAGAGTCTTCGTTGAAAAGGGCGTTGTGCACGACGTTGGGTTCATTTTGCTGACACTAGTGCCGGTAATTCTTGCTTGCTGGGCGGGTATTTTGCTTCGTAAGAACCCCTCACCGGTCGGGTCGAACGGGTGACTAAATCGAAGGTGGATCGGAGGAAGCCATCGGCACCATCAGTCGAAGACATGCTCGATGGCGGGGACCGTCGGTCACTCGGACAGGTTAGTCGACTCGTCGCCCGCGTCCGGCGAAATCCCGCGTTGCTTCCTCAGATCATTGCGGCGTTGCGCTCGCCCCGCCCGCTAGTCGCGATGCGCGCCGCGGATGCTGTGGAAAAGATCTCGCGTCGACGGGCGGATTCCCTGGCGCCGTATCCGCGGCGGCTGATTAACGCGATGGTGCGTACGCACGATCCCGTCGCACGATGGAATTTGATCCAGTGTCTTCCTCGTCTCGAATTTGGCCGCCCCGCTGCCATGCGCCTCGCGCGCCGCATGGAGGTGTGGTATTTGACCGATCAGAGCGCTATTGTCCGCACATCAGCACTAGACGCGTGCGTCGCTCTGGCACGGCAGGAACCCGCCATCGAGCCAATTGCTCAACGGCTCGTGTCCAAAGCTCTCACGGCTCCAAGTCCTGCAGTTCGCGCGCGAGCGCGTCGTCTCGTCAGGGCGTAGAGGCATACAACATTCGGAGACAACGTGCTTAAAGGCGCGAAACTGGTTGCGTTCGCGGGCACAACGAACGGCGCCCGCGCGGCCGAGTTCTACGGCAATGTGTTGGGCTTGACGATTCGGAGTGACGATGCTTTCGCCATCTCGATCGATGCTGCCGGGACTGAGCTGCGCCTTCAAAAGGTAGAACACTTCAAGCCACAGCCATTCACGGTGCTTGGCTGGCAGGTAAAAAACGTGCAGAGAATCCTTGAGCGCCTCGCAGACCGCGGGGTTTCGTCAGAACGGTATTCATGGCTCGAGCAAGATGAGGCAGGTGTCTGGATCGCCCCGAGCGGTGTGCGGGTCGCGTGGTTCAAGGATCCTGATGGCAACATCCTGTCGGTGGCGCAATACTAAGAAAATATCAAGCTGGAGTCAGCAGCATCCACGAGGTCCCGAATCGGTCGCGCATCATCGCGAATCGCTGCGCGAAGAACGTCTCTCTCATTGGCATGAAGATCTCCCCGCCGTCCGTGAGCAGTGCGTAAAT
>DASQPS010000344.1:0-2005 GCA_035643845.1 Gemmatimonadaceae bacterium
GTGCAGCGCATCGATGCGGTTCAGGCAAACAATGGTGCGCTGTTCGTGGGTGCATGGCGCTCTTTCGTATTTGTGGCGCTTATCGTCGCACTTGGCATGGCTGTGTTGCGCGAACGGATAGCAATGCGTGGAGCATTTTGCCTTGTCGCCGCGCTCATGGCGATCGATCTCTGGACGATAGAACGCGTGTACTGGATGTTCTCGCCACCGGCTTCGGTGATCTACGCGGCGGATCCGATCGTGGAGACACTGAAGGCAGAGCCACAGCCAATGCGTGTCCTGGCCGTACCCCTTCAGGAAAACCCTCTGCGCGACGCGTTCGTGAGCGGTGATGCGTTGATGACCCATCGAGTGAGAAACGTGTTCGGATACCACGGCAATCAGTTGAATCGCTACAATGAGCTTACAGGGTTTCCTTCCGATCTGCGGCGGGCTTTGAGCGCAAACGTCTTGCAGCTCACGAACACCAAATATTTCCTGACGGATATCGAGGAGGTCCCATTCATTCCGAACTTGACTCGAGTGCAGGGGCCCGTGCGAAACGCTGCCGGCGACGTCGTCTACCTCTATCGCTTTAACGGCGACAACCCGTTTTCGTGGGTCACACCAATAGCCGTGAAGGCGCCCGACGACCAGGTCCTGGCAACGGTTCTGAATCAGAGGTTCGACGTTAAGCGCGCGGCTCTGTTCGACACCTCGGCGAACGTCCGCGCGAGCACTGGCGTACAAACGCTTCCGGCGGCCTTGCCGATCACAACGACGGTCAAGCATTACGAACCCGGCAAGGTGGCCATCGATCTGAGCGCACCAGCTCCAGCCGGCGCATCACTCATCGTTTCCGAGAATTATTATCCGGGCTGGAAAGCCAGCGTGGATGGAAAGCCGGCAGCAATCGGAAGAGCCGACTACACCATGATCGGTGTTGAGCTTCCCACCGGAGCGCGAAGCATCGAGCTCACCTTTACAAGTCCGAGCTACGAAAGAGGGAAGGTCGTAACGTGGCTGGCGATCGCGATCGGACTGCTGATGCTCGCATTCGGCTCGTGGCGCGATCGGAGAAGAGTTGCCTAGCCGCGCGCTGGTAATTGTTCCGACTTACAACGAACGGTTTAACATTGAGCGGCTCATCCCGGCAATCCTCGGGCAGGATCCGTCGCTCGAGGTTTTGGTCGTGGACGATGCGTCACCCGACGGAACCGGCGGGCTCGTCGACGATCTTGCGCGTCGCGATTCCCGGGTCCACATCATTCATCGTGAAGCCAAGCTCGGGCTCGGAACTGCCTATATCGTCGGCTTCCGCTGGGCGCTCGAGCGTAAGTATGATCTCGTATTCGAGATGGACGCTGACTTCTCGCACAATCCCGAGCGCCTTCCGGAGTTTCTCCAGATGGTTGCCGAGGCCGACGTTGTGCTGGGCTCGCGTTATCAGAACGGCCACGTAAATGTCGTCAACTGGCCGATGAGCAGACTGTTCTTGAGCTACGCAGCGAACTTGTACGCGCGCGCCGTGACGGGACTTCCCATCTTCGACACCACGGGTGGATTCAAGTGCTTTCGACGGAACGTACTTGAATCGATAGACTTAAATTCCGTGAAATCAAACGGTTATGCATTTCAGATTGAGATGTCATATCGTGCCTGGAAGCGCGGGTTCAACCTGGTCGAGATCCCAATCATTTTCGTCGATCGTACTGAAGGCGAGAGCAAGATGTCGAAGCGCATCGTTCGTGAGGCGGTCTGGATGGTCTGGCGCCTGCGCTGGTGGAGTCTGATCGGCAAAATCTGATGACATCGCATCCCACGAATCGACAATTCTTCAAAATGACGGGGTCGGGCAACGACTTCGTAGTCTTCTCTGACGGCGATACGGCTGCGTTCGAGGACCCGGAGGCGATCCGATCCCTTTCGGCGCGCGGAACCGGCGTTGGAGCCGACGGCGTGGTTTTTCTCGAGCCGGCCGGACAGGGCGACATCAACATGCGGTACTACAACAGCGACGGGTCGG
>DASQPS010000345.1:0-5200 GCA_035643845.1 Gemmatimonadaceae bacterium
GACAATCCCGCTCCGGCGAGGCGCGTCGGATCGAGCAGGACCTGGTACTGCATCGTCAGCCCGCCAAGGGACGACATGTCCGCCACTCCAGGCACCGACTTGTATTGCTTTTCCAGCACCCAATCCTGGATCGTCTTGAGCTCCATCGTCGATCGGTCCGGACTCTCGATGACGTAGCGGTAGACGAGACCTGACGGCGAGAAGAGCGGAGACACCGTCGGGGAGACGTCGGCCGGGAGCGAGATGTCAGGCAATCTCTCGAACACTTGCTGCCGAGCGAAGTAGTTATCGGTGCCGTCCTCGAAGGTCAGCCGCACGTTCGACAGCCCGTACAACGAGACCGAGCGCGTAACCTGGAGACCGGGCAGACCGTTCATTTCCGTCTCCACCGGAACCGTGATCAGGCGCTCCACTTCCTCGGCTGCGTGCCCCGGCCATTGCGTCACGATCTCGACTAGCGGTGGCGAAATGTCTGGATAGGCATCAACGGGAAGTCGAGTGAGAGACCAGATGCCTGCGCCGATAAGCGCGAGAGTAAGAACGACGACGAGCACCGGCTGATTGAGTGCAGTCGTGACGATGCGGTGAACTCCGCCCGCCCTGGCCTCTTGCTCTTCTGGAGAACGATCCTCGAGCGGTGCGCTCACTGACTTTCCGCGAACTGAAGGAAAAGCGCGCCCTCGGAAACGACCTTGTCACCTGCAGCGAGTCCGGAAAGAACCTGAAATCCATCGCCGACTCGCGGACCAAGCGTTATCTGCCGCCGGTTGAATCCGCCAGTCGGGAGCTCGACGAATACGAAGGGCAGATTTTCTTCGTCGCGGAGCACGGCCGACGTTGGGAGAAGAAATCCGGATTGCTGCGCATCGGCCTGGATCTGGACGCGGACGAACATATCGCGCTTGAGAACGCCGCTGGGATTCGGAACGAGCAGCCTCACCGCTGTCGCTTTCGTATTCGGATCCACCAGCTCGGCGACGTAGTCAACGACGCCTGGAACCGGGTACGGACCCGCATCGGTAGTGATCGTAGCGCGCTCACCTTTGCGCACGAATGGGAGGTCCACGTCGAAGACGTTCGCCGTGACCCACATCGATGCGACATCCGCAACCGTGAACGTCGGCGTCGTCCCTGCCTGAAGAAGCTGGCCAGGATTGATAAGCTTCTCCACGACGGTACCGGCGATAGGCGAGCGAATGATTGCCTGAATTGGACCCGCCGCCTTTCCTGCCTGAATATTGGCGATCGTGGCTTCGTCCACGCCGAGCGAGCGTATCTGCTGAAGAGCGGCGTCGCGATCGGCGGCCGCGCCTGCCGCGTCAGTCTCAGCCTGCTCGACGTCGCGGTGCGCTATTGCATCGGTCTTGAACAGTTGCTCGTCGAGCGCCGCCACGCGCGCGAGTTGTCTATAAGAGGATTCAGCTTTGCGAAATGCCGCGACCGCGTTTGCGAAGTCTGGAGACGATACGGTTGCGAGCGGCGTACCCCTCCCGACTCGCGCGCCGAGCGGTACGAGGATCTGGGTGACCGGTCCGGACACCGGTGAGAGCACCTGAGTCGAGCGATCTCCGTTGAACGCGACGCTGCCGGTCGTCGATACCGTCGGCCGGAAGACGGACGGCATGACGGTAATTACGTGAATTCGCGCAAGTTGCGCAGCTGGAATTCTGAATCCCGCACTTGCCGCCGCACTATCGGCTGCTGATTTCTTGACGTCGGCGCGGGCGCACGCTCCCAACGCGAGCGCGACACCAACGATACGCCACGGGCTTTGGATACGAATCCAGGAGTTACTTCGCATTGAGAGGCCTCGTGCTTACGGAAGCGAGTGGCACCGAGACGGCGCGCTCGAGCTCTGAGAGAGAAATGTTCGCCGCAGCGAGCGCATCGGCGTATTGCGTCTCCGCATCGAGCAGAGATCGGCGGGCGTCGAGCACGTCGAGAGCAGACGAGCCGCCCAAGGTGTAGCTCGCGGAAGCGGCGCGATACGCGGCCCGCGCCGATGGGAGGAGCTGATCGCGGATGAAAACCACTTGTTGGAGAGCCACGCGTGCGTTCGCGTATGCGTCTCGCAGATCCTGCGTAACGGCCGCCGTTACATCTCGTTCCGTCGCGCTCAGCTCTCGCTCGCGAAAACTGGACTCCGCAATTTGCCCGCGAGTGTGTTGCCAAAAAAATATCGGCAGGGGAAACGCGAGGCCGGTCGAGAACAGCGCGGGATCGGACTGATTGTAGTCGCGCGAGACGCCGAGTACGAGGTCGGGTAGCCAGAACTGTTTCGCGAGCGCGGTGTTGGCGCGCGCCCCCTGCCGCTGTGCGCGAATGGATGCTAGCTCCGGTCGGTATGCGAGCCCCGTTGCGATTACCGCTTCGATCGACGGCAACACTGTTGGCACTTCGAGCGAGTCGGTCGGAACGACGGCTTCACCCTGCGAACGACCAACGAGCCGCTCGAGCGCGGATGTGGTGGTTTGAACGTCGAGCAGGTTCGCCAGCAAATCTGTCGACGCCTGCGCGAGCGTCACTTGCGCGCGGATCACATCGAGCTTGGCAGCTGTTCCGGCGTTGAACCGCGCCTGGGTCTTCGCGAGGAAGTCGCGCGCGAGAGTCTGCGCCTCGGTCAGATCCTCGCGATGCTTGAGCGCAACGAGGAGAGAGTCGTAGGCTTCAGCCGTCTGCGCAGCGACCAACTGTCGCTGGAGCGCATACGAATATTCGGCTGACGCGACATCTGCCTGGGCTACTTTTCCCTGAAGTCGAAGTTTGTTCGGAAATGGAATCAGCATGTCCACCCCGATATTCTTCTGACCGGTGCTGCCGGACTGAAATAGGCGACGCTGCTGATCCAGAGACGCGGTAACCCCAGGGTCTGGTATCGAGACAGCTTCCACCTTTCGAGCGCGTGCTTCACCGATCAGTGCACGCGACACCTCGAGTTGTGGATTGTGCGCCAACGCCTGCGCGATCGCTTCACGGCGCGATAGCCGAATCGTGTCGGTTGGAAACGCGACGTCCCGGGCCGAGATGGAATCGGACCGAACAGTATCTGGGACTGGAATCTGGGCGGAACTGGCGCCGGCGAAAATTGCCAGCGCAAAGATGGGACGAACGAAGTACATGAGCTCCCCGAAGAATTTTGGCTAAACCGTACTGCGGGCTTAGAAAATTCCGGGGGGCGCTCTGGATGGATTGAGGAAGACGACCCGCGCGCCGACATCCTCGGCCCCGATCGTCGTGATCTGTGCGGTCCCCGCCGTGCTGACTGGCAGCTCCGCAACAATCGCAGGTGTGCCCTGAAGCGACAATGCAATGCAGGCAACGCACGTCGCTTCGTTGTGGCCATGGTGAAGATCGATGCCGCTTTGTTCGGTGTGCGATATCGCGCTGCTCTCGTCCTTTGCGAGCGTCAGAGACGCGGCAAGGAGTCCAGCCTGACCGACAACGGCGAGGACGACTGCGGCGAGGCGCAGCCACCGAAGGCTGGAAGTGAATGGTGCGCGAAAGGTCCGCATTTGCCTGTAAAGTAGCTCGCCTATGAGTCCATACGCAAAGTGTGCAGGGTAGCACTCCCGTGAGCCTTTGGGCATTTTTCCACGTTCAATGAAGCGTGAAGATGCTCTCGACTACCATGCCACCGGACGTCCCGGGAAGATCGCGGTAGTTCCGACCAAACCCTTGAACAATCAGCGCGACCTCGGACTTGCGTACTCTCCCGGTGTCGCGATCCCCTGCCTCGAGATCAAGACCAATCCCGAGCTGGCCTACAAGTACACCGCAAAGGGAAACCTGGTTGCCGTCGTAACCAACGGGACCGCCGTCCTCGGACTGGGCAATATCGGCCCGATTGCGGGCAAGCCGGTGATGGAAGGCAAGGCGAACCTGTTCAAACAATTCGCGGATCTCGACGTCTTCGACCTCGAGGTCGGCTCAGAAAATCCCGACGACGTCATCCGCTTCTGCCAGCTGCTCGAGCCGACGGTGGGTGGAATTAATCTCGAGGACATCCGCGCTCCCGACTGTTTCTACATCGAGGAGACGCTCCGCAAGACGCTCAAGATCCCAGTCTTTCACGACGACCAGCACGGCACGGCGATCATCTCCGGAGCCGCACTCCTTAATGCGCTCGAGATCGTCGGGAAAAAGATCGAGAAAGTGAGGATCGTATTCTCGGGCGCTGGAGCGGCTGCGATCTCGACAGCGGAGCATTACGTACGACTCGGGGTTCCGCGCGAAAACATTCTGCTCACGGATCGACAGGGCGTTGTCTATGAGGGACGGCCTGGCGAAATGGATGCGTACAAGGCGAAATTCGCGCACAAGACCAAGGCGCGCACAGTCGCCGAGGCTCTGGTGGGCGCCGACGTATTCGTGGGGCTGTCGGTCGCCGGTGCCATCAACGGCGAGATGGTCGCGAAGATGGCTAAGAAGCCCATAGTCTTCGCGCTCGCGAATCCCGAGCCTGAAATTCTGCCAGACCAGGTGCGCGCCGTTCGATCTGACGCGATCATCGCAACCGGCCGCAGCGATTTCCCGAATCAGGTCAACAACGTGCTTGGGTTCCCGTTCATCTTCCGCGGCGCACTCGACGCGCGCGCGACCCAGGTGAATGAAGAGATGAAGATGGCGGCGACTCGCGCGCTCGCGGCGCTGGCGAAGGAAAACGTCCCCGAAAGCGTCTCGCGCCTGTATGGCCTGCGCTCAGTCAAGTTCGGACCGGACTATCTCATTCCATTCCCGTTCGATCCGCGAGTGCTGCTCTGGGTGGCGCCCGCTGTCGCATGGGCCGCTGTCGCCAGCGGTGTCGCAAAGGAGATGATCGACCTCGAACGTTACCGCGAACAGCTCGAAGAGCGGTTGGGGAGAGCGCGCGGAATAATGAGGGGGATCATCAATCGTGCGGTTCGTGACCCAAAGAGAGTCGTATTTCCGGAAGGCGAGGAGCCGAAAATCATCCGCGCCGCTAGAATGATTGCCGACGAAGGCATCGGGTCTCCGATACTGCTCGGTCAACGGGAAATCGTGCAGCGCATCGCGGAGGAAAACCACATCTCGCTGCGGGACATCGCGATCGAAGACCCGGCCAAGTCGGAGAAACGCGACAAGTACGCCGATTATCTGTGGAAGCGGCGGCAGCGCAAAGGACTCAGTCACGGCGAAGCGCACCAGCTGCTCTTCAACGGAAACTATTTCGGGTCCGTTA
>DASQPS010000346.1:0-9295 GCA_035643845.1 Gemmatimonadaceae bacterium
GGCGATGGCGGCCGCGACATACGACGGTTTGTAGCCGTCCCGATCAGAGAGCGCTGGCGACGTAGTCACTGGGCGAATAGTCGAAGGTGGAAAGAGCTCCTACCATTATGTTACTACACGATGATCAGACACGCTGCCTCCTTCGTCGCCGCACTGGCATTGCTCAGTCCGCACTTGAATACTGCGCGAGCCCAGGAACGCCCCCGCGCCCGCGAGCTCGGCGTTGCCCCCGGAATTCTTTCAACTGGGCCCCTCAACGCAATCACCGACGTTCCCGGCGTGCTCGTTGGTCAGGTGACGGTCATCGAAGCCGATTCTGTACGCACGGGAATCACCGCGATTCTTCCGCACGCCGGAAATATGTTTCTGGATCGCGTTCCGGCGGCGATCGTCGTCGGCAATGGCTTCGGCAAGCTCCTCGGCTCGACGCAGGTAAATGAGCTCGGCGAGCTCGAGACGCCGATCCTTCTCACGTGCACACTCTGCGTCTGGAAAGCTGCCGATGCAATGATCGAGTGGATGCTCGGCCAACCTGGCATGGACAAAGTCCGATCGATCAATCCAGTCGTTGGGGAGACGAACGATGGTTACGAGCTCAACATCGCAATTCGCTCGCGCCCAATAACGGCGGCGCAAGTGCGACAGGCTCTAACCTCGGCGCGCGGCGGACCTGTTGAAGAAGGGAGCGTCGGCGCTGGGACGGGCACGCGCGCATTCGACTGGAAGGGCGGAATTGGAACGTCGTCGCGCAAAGTTCCGCCGGCGGTGGGGCCGTACACGGTCGGCGTGCTGGTGCAGACCAACTTCGGCGGCGTTTTGCAGATCATGGGCGCGCCCGTTGGCCAGGAGTTGTCGCGAAAAGTGTCGGCCAACGAGACGCGCGCACACGCGGACGGATCGATAATGATGGTCGTCGCCACCGATGCCCCTTTGTCCGACCGCAATCTCAAGCGACTAGCGTCGCGCGCGCTAATGGGATTGGCGCGCACAGGCTCCGTCGCCGGCAACGGATCTGGTGACTACGTGATCGCATTTTCCACCGCGCCGGAAGTCCGGCGTCCGCGCGATGCCGTGCGATTGACGACGACTGAGATGGGAAACACCGAGCAGCTATCCGCCCTGTACGAAGCCGTGATCGAAGCGACCGAGGAAGCGATCTACAACTCGTTGTTCAAAGCCACGACAGTGACAAGCAAAGGCGGAACAGTCGAAGCGATACCGATCGATAAAGTTCGCGAGATTCTGGCTCGCCACGGTATCAGACCTAAATAACGTTCCCTAGGGATGGTGGGATATAGAGAGCAGGCCGTGGCCGACTTCCTCACACCGAGCGGGAGAGCTAAACCTTTGCGCCGGTTGTCATTTCCGCTCTCGCGAATGCGGGCCGATTTCGTACTAGAAACCAGATGGCGAACGCCGTCACAACCGCAGAACCGCCGATTGTCACAATCAGAATCATGCTTTGATTCAATGCAATCGGTTGTGGCTGACTGGGAGCGAGGGCTCGCTGCAAGTCGAACATTCGCTGGCGCCACGCCGGCACCAGTGTGACAAGGCTGGTGTGAAGAAACCCAAAGGCGAGCCAGCCGATGCCGGCAAGTCGGGCAGGTTCACGCAGGTCGAGCAAACCCTTCCCGATGAACAGCGACACCACGCCGAACAGGATGTAGATGGCGATTGCGCTCCATCCGTAGAAAGCCGTCCCGAACAAAAAGGCAGGCATGCGCATGAGAGCCAACAGGAGGCACGAGGGAATTCCGAGGATGCCAATCCAACCCATGATTGAAATGCTCAGCGGTCTCCCAGAAGGCGATTCCACTACGGGAGACGCAAACGCGGCTTTCGTCGATTGCGTGTTGAACTGAACCAGCCACCAGATGCCAATTGCGAATGGAATTCCGAACCCAATTGCCATCACTTCGCGAAAGCCGCGCTGCGTGAGAGGACTCATTTGCGGCGTGACGGGCACTGCCATCGAACCCAGCAGGGCCAGGATCGCCCACCCCGCCAGGAAACCGGCAAAGACGAGCATTGAAGTACGTGCCCAGGAGCGCAGTCGGAAAAGACCAACGGCGGTCCAAAAGCCAAGGCCGGCGAGCACCGCAAACATCACCGCGCCCACGAGGGCGAACTGCGCAGTGTGCGCGGGTCCGGTCTCGGGCGTCGCGTGGAAGAGGGATGCAACGACTGCCACCGCCAGGAGCAGCGTGATGATGCTGCCGAGGATCGCTACTATCGCGCTCGCGGTCACGCCGACGGGTCTGCTCACGCGGATAATCTACTTCTTTGTCGGCGCGGTTCTAAAAGAGCCGATGCAGCCCTCGAGCCCCAGTGCTGAATCATTCGCGCGGTTCCTGCCTCTCCGGCAAGACGTGATCGGGAACGCTGTCTAGGCTCTTCCACTCTACGTCGAATCTGCCGCGATAGCCGAATAGCCGCCCCCAAAGCGAATTCCGCACATCGACGGAGATACGAAAACATTTCTCGCGCTCGTCGTACCATTCGCGCACGGAGGCAACACCGGTAAACAGTCTCGGAAAAGGAAACGAGACCGGCCCCTCATAAAACCGTTGTGCTCCCGAGCGAAGAACCAGCCCACCGTCGTCATCGACTTTCATTTCAATATCGACGGCCAGATGCTCGTGCGAGCCGAGGTAGTCGACTATGCAGCCGCGACGCTCGCTGTAAATCATGTACGCGTCGAACCGCCGCTTCCGGCGCGTCGAGAAGGTTCGCACCCACGTCACAGTCTCTCGGCCAAATCGATCGACGAATGCGTAGTTCTCTATAGTGAAGGGAATATTGTTTCCGGTTTCCGGAAACATGATTCGACGCCACGTGCCGAGGTAGAGAAACGGAATAGTGTACGGCAAACCGCGCCAGATTTCCTCCATCACTCCTTTACCGATGGCCGCTACCCGGTCACCGCTCGCAAATCCGAATCGCCGCTGAATCATCGGATGGAGCTTGGTGAAATCGGCGCCGAGCGCCCGCTGGTAGATGGATGTCAATTTTGGTCGTGCGGCTGTCGCAGGCAGCGTGACGCGCTTGGAATCGTCGCGGGATCCATGAGTAGATCAATGACCGCTAGACCGGTGACCGCCAGGTTTAGAACCAAAGGGCTGAATGCGCTCGCGAAAAGACTGGGTTGGAGTAGGAGAACAGCGATCGTCATCGCCAACATTAGGACTGGCACGAAGGCTATCAACGATCGCGATCGTCCGAAAACGATCAGTGCGACTCCGAGGAGAATCTCGGCGAACGCGATAACGATGAGCCACGAATGCGTCTGGCTCGACGGGATTCCCATCTGCCTCAACATCGCGAGCTCGAGGGGACTACGCACGAGCAGCTTGGGGACCAGGCCTTGATAGATGAACACGACAGCGAGGATCGCACGCACCAGAGCGTGAATGAGTGCGCTGCGAAGCGCGTCAGCAGGATCGATGCCTCGCTCCAGCCAGATCCGAAGTCGATCAAAGCTCCAGGCAGTTGCCCATCCCATCAGCGGTCTGAATACAATCGAATCGATTATTCGTCCGAAAGAGCCGAAGCGCTGTTCATAGTCATAGCTAGTGAGGAACCGAACACCTTCTGCGGTCGGCACATATTTCCAATAGCCGCTTCCCTTCAGGATGAGCGAGATTGAATCATCTGAACCAAAGGTGAGAGAGGAGACGCGCGACCCATCACCGAGTTCGGTGGTTGCGACGCTCTCCCCAGTTCCGACAATCTCGACACCGAATCCCATGCGCGTGGCGTAGCGAAATTGCTGGCGGCCACTTTCCTCGTCTCTCGAGGTGTATTCAATGCTTGTGAATCGGAGGTCCCAGCGCTCGTGCAGCGAAGGATCCTGGGTGTGGACCCAAAGGTCTTCGAGTGGCGCGCTGATTAGCGTCTCGACGTAAATGCTATTTTTGCTACCGCGTTGCATGTCTCTATTTGATGCAAACGCCGTCAGCCGTCCAGTGAGCGACGCTGTGCAACCTCGGCAGTGCGCTGAACGGCCCAGTCGGTCGGGCTACCTCCGCTGTCCGCGGGCTGGCCAACGCGATTAATCAGATCCTCATCTAGCGAAGTCGGATCGTCACGCAAATACCCGTCATGCGTATCAGTTGTCGCGCGCGGCGGGTATTTTTGCAGCGATTCGCGGCTGAACCTCCGTGCAGTTTACGCTACTTCATGTAGGGAGGAACGTGGTGAGCAATGATCGCGAATTCCTTCCGCGACAGCGGCACCTTTTGAAACGCGCGCCACGTGGCAAGCGGCGAGTTGCCATTCACCGCCCCGTCAGATCCGAACAGAATACGCTGCACTCCGAGTTGTCTGATTCGTGCCGCCACCCGCGGCCCGATCGTCGGCCCTCCAATGTCTGAGATGCCCGACATGTCGAAGTAGACTTTCACCATCCGCGGATCCTGATCGGCGATGGCCTTTGCAAACACATCGAGCACTTCGCCAACCGCGGGCTCGTCGAAGCTGCCCGATCCGCCCAGATGCGCGATCTGCACTGGAACATCCGGAGCATATGGAAGGACCTGCGTCAGGAATATTCGCGCGTAGTTGGTTCCGTAGGGACGCTTCATCGTCACCGACGGATGCAGGTGGACCACGATCGCCATCCCATGCGCATTCGCAGCGCGAAAAACGCGCTGCACGAGCTCGAGCTGTTCTGGCTTCTCGAGCTGAACGTCGGAATTACCAAAATGCAACTTGAGACCATGGCTCAGACGAGGGTCTCGCGAACAACGCTCGATTTCTTCGAGCGCGTAGTCTTTCAGCGGATTCACCGCACAGAATGCGCGCAATCTGCCCGGGTAAAG
Source organism: Gemmatimonadaceae bacterium (assembly GCA_035643845.1). Classification (GTDB taxonomy): domain Bacteria; phylum Gemmatimonadota; class Gemmatimonadetes; order Gemmatimonadales; family Gemmatimonadaceae; genus UBA4720. Next base: position 4,824 of record DASQPS010000346.1, read on the forward strand.
CGCCGCCTGATCCGCCGTCCAGTCGTTTTCCGCCTTGACGCGCGCGTACTCGTTGACGACAGGTGGTCTGTTCGGATTCGAGAACTGATATGCAATCGACAGCAGCAAAGCTTGCCGGATCCCGGCCGAGTCGAGATAAGCGATGAGATCGCGCGCGGTGACGCGCGTGAGGGTCGGCGAGAGCTCCCGCGTGCCCGGGCCGAAGAGGTGTTGATGATAATCTCCGGCCGGAACGAGGGGAGCATGCGCGCACGCGCCGACCAGGACTGCCAGAGAGCACGCTGCTAGCCTGGACATTCTCGTAGTAATCATAGATGGGTGACTACGGTCGTCAGCAAATATTGGACGACACCCTCGATCGGTATCTGTCTTGCCCTGCATTAACCAGCCGAGATTTACTTTTCGCGTAGGGAACACGCGCACTCACCCGGGAGAGGACACAATGGATCAGAAACCGCAGAATCCGCAGAACAAGAACAACCGCGCCGCTGACCAAACCGATGACGATGTTCAGGACGAGCTTAGCCGCGAAGGTGCAGAGGGAAAGGACTTGACTGGCGATGTGAAACAGAATCGCAATCTCAGCGGGTCGTCAACGTGGGAGACCTTGCCGGAGCCACCCGACAGTAAACCGTAACGAGCGATGGAAGTGGCGTGACGACGGTCCGCGACGACAAGATCAAGTTTTTCGCGATCTAATTCGACACTGCTCCTTACCCGAAGTAGGAAGACAGGCGCGGCACGACATCGTCGATGCAGACGCCGCCCCGTTAGTACTATGCGGATAGTTGACAAAATCGTGGTGAGCGCCTAAACTACTAAGCGCATAGTACACGGTGAGCGAATGACTGAGCTTGCGCTGGGAAGCCGAGAGCTGGATGTGATGAGGGTGCTCTGGGACCTGGGATCGGGGACCGTCACCGAGGTGCGCGATCATTTGCCCGTCGATCTCGCGTACACGACGGTCCTTACGATTCTCCGCAACCTTGAGGAGAAGTCCTACGTCTCGCGATCGAGTGAAGGCAGAGCGCACCGCTATTCCCCGCGTGTGGACCGCGCCGCTGCGCGCCGATCGGCGATCGCGAGAGTGGTCGATACTCTGTTTCACGGAGCGCCAGAAGAGCTCGTTCTGCACATGGTCGAAGACCGGACGCTGTCGAAGGCCGATGTGCGGAAGCTGCGCGCCCTGATCGACGCTCCTGAGCGCGCACCCCGGAAGCGATGATGATTTCCTGGATGTGGTTTGCCCTCTGGACTGGCGCCTTTCTCACTATTGCCGCCGCCGCGGCCGATCGCTTCGCCGCTCTGTCCGGACGTGCTCGAAGATTCGTCTGGCTGACAACGTTGGTGCTTACAGCGTGCTGGCCGCTTTTCTCACGACTGTCGCTTACCTTCGTGCGATTCGGCGGGTGGAGTTTCGGCGCTTCGCAATTCGCGGCGCGACAGCGTCTTGCCACGTTAATGGTGACGCCGTCTGGTTGGGAAATTCCTTCCCGTTGGACGTGGAGCGTTCTTTTCCTCTGGGTTGTTTGCAGCGCAGTCCTCTTTGCGCGTCTCGTTTTGGCCATTCGCTACGTCCGCAGGTCCAGAGAATCATGGCTGCCAATGGACATCGATGGGATCCGTGTCCAAGTAGCCAGAGACGTGGGTCCAGCCGTAGTCGGTTTTCGGAGGATGACCATAACCCTCCCGCAATGGGTCGTCGACGCGGATCCGTCACTCCGCGCCCTGATACTTCGTCACGAGGCCGAGCATCGTCGGGCGCGTGATCCGTGGTTGCTGCTGATCGCCGCAGTGCTCACCGCACTGATCCCATGGAATGTGCTTCTTTGGTTCCAGGCCCGTCGGCTGCGCCTCGCCGTTGAAATGGACTGCGATAGACGCGTGCTGCGAACGCACCCGTCCTGGCGCGAGTACGCGCGATTGCTTGTCACGATTGCGCAGCAGCGATCGGCCGCATCCCGCGCGCTGGTGCCCGCTCTCCTGGAGCCGATTTCAAATCTCGAACGGAGGATTACAGCAATGCGCACAACACCAACACTGTCTCGACTGAATGCCCTTTCTTTGACGTTCGTTTGCGTCGCCTCATTCGCTGTGGCTTGTGCAGTGGACAAACCCGAGTCGCCGAGCCGCCTCGATTCGTCTCAACGCGTTTCAAGTCGCACGGGCCGGGACGCGCAGCTCACGCAACCCAATAGCACCTATTTCGAATTCCAGGTGGAAAAACCCGCCACGCCGGTTGCAGGGCAATCCATGGGATATCCGGCGGAACTCAAAGGTACTGGCGTGACCGGAACGGTCGTGGCTCAATACGTTGTAGATGAAACCGGCCGCGTCGAGCTCACTTCCTTCAAGGTTCTACACGCCGATGACCGCAGATTGGTGCCACCTGTCCGGTCCGCACTCGCAACCCGGCAATTCGACCCAGCGACCGTGGGTGGGCGGAAGGTGAAGCAGCTCGTCCAGCAGGAGTTTGACTTCGGGCCCTCATCGAGCCTGCGCGCCGACAAATAACGAGCAAGCGCGAGGCGGACCCGCGTCACCTCAAGCCCAACTTTTCCCGCGCTCCAAGGAGGCGGATCGATTCGCGAATCCGCCTCTCTCGCGTTTCCGGCCGTTTCGCCATATGGATCCAGACCACAAAGTTTCGACGCTCTGTAAAAGGCAACGCCTGAAAAAATGGCCAGGCTTTGCGATCTGACTTGAATGCCTTTGCGATGTAGGCAGGCAACTTCGGAATGACCGGCCGAGCGTCATAACTATTCGCGGTGGGCGCCGCGGCGATGCCTGCCGGTTCGAGCAAGCCTTCGGTCTTGAGCGCAGTCCACCGTTTGCGGTTGCTGTCCGACCACTTGCTCGATGGTTTGCGCGGCGTGAATTTGCGCGCGTGTCGATCGTCATCGAGACGTTTGATCAAGCTGTCGATCCAACCAAAGCACAGCGCCTCGCGGACCGAGTCTTCGTAACTCAGTGTTTTGACGCCCGTGTGATCCTTGTAGAACACGAGCCATACGCCGGCAGACGACGTGTGATGCTTTCTCAGCCACGTCCGCCATCGTTGGCGGCTCCGAACATCCAGCTCCGGTATTTCAGTCATCTACCACGGTCTCGTCTATGCGCCATGAAGGTGTCGGCGGCCCTTGCACTCCGCCAGGTTTTTTTCGACGACTTTGGCGATATTTCTATCAGACAACGAACAGGATTCGACGATGGCCGATACGACTGAGCGCGCGGTGCTGGCGGGCGGATGCTTCTGGGGAATGCAGGATCTGATTCGCAAATATCCCGGAGTCATCAGCACCCGTGTTGGTTACACTGGTGGCGACGTACCCAATGCCACCTACCGTAAGCACGGTACGCACGCCGAAGCAATCGAGATCGTTTTCGACCCAACAAAAATTACTTACCGCAAGCTGCTGGAATTCTTTTTCCAGATCCACGATCCCACGACGCGCAACCGTCAGGGCAATGACATCGGCACGAGTTATCGTTCGGCGATCTTCTACACGAGCGAAGAACAAAAGCGCGTCGCCGAAGACACGATTGCGGATGTCGAGGCATCGGGACTATGGCCCGGCAGAGTCGTGACGGAGGTCGTGCCGGCCGGACCATTCTGGCAAGCGGAGCCGGAACATCAGGATTATCTCGAGCACTACCCGAATGGCTACACCTGCCACTTTGTTCGCCCGGGATGGACGCTGGCAAAACGGGAAGCGGGAAGCGGGAGGCAGGAAGCGGGGGTTCGCTGACAACTTGAAGAGCGGTACCTGAAGAGCGCAGACAACTGAAGAGCGGTACCTGGTACCCGGTACCGCCTTTCACGTCCTGCTACTGTCTTTTACATCTCGCTTCGCGCTAGCGCCCTCGACTCGACCCTGGATGCGCTTATCGTCCATCCGCTCCGGCCATCCCCCAAACGCAGCTGTCGGCCCCTTCCATTCGAGCTCGTCGATATCGCGAAACAACGGCGCGTCGGTTTTTAACGTCGCCAGAGTCTTGAACAAAAGCGCCTGTTGCCGATTGTCGCCGAGTGCGCTGTCCGGAAAGGATTCAATAGGTCCGTACCGATTGAGCATCGATGCAGCCGTGGTTGGTCCGATGCCCCGGATACCCGGATAACCGTCCTGCGCATCGCCGACCAGCGCGAGGAAATCTGGAACGAGCTCGGGGTCGACTCCAAATTTTTTGCGGACTCCTTCGGCGTTCCGAACCTCCATTCCTTTACGAATGATCTGGACGACCCGATCGTCGCGCACGCACTGCGCGAGATCCTTGTCGTTCGCCCAGATGCAGACCTTCTCGACGCGTGGATTTTCTGAGGCCAGGTGCGCAGCCGACGCGAGTCCATCGTCAGCTTCGAGCTCGATCATCGGCCAGACCGCAACGCCCATCGCGGCCAGGGCGTCTTCCAGCGGCTGAAACTGCGCGAGCAGGTTGGGCTCGATGCCTTCGCCGGTTTTGTAATCGGGCCA
>DASQPS010000347.1:0-2246 GCA_035643845.1 Gemmatimonadaceae bacterium
AGCTACACGCTCGACCAGCCGTGGGTGAAATCGATTTCCGGGTTCTCGACCGTCGACGTTCGGATCGGTGGGCGCAACCTCAAGACCTGGACGCGCTACAAGGGTTACGATCCCGAAGTCAACCTCGGCGGCGCGGAGTACCTGACTCAAGGCCTCGACTACTTCATCAATCCGCCGACGCGCTCGTTCGTTTTCGCGCTCAGCTTCAATCGCTAAGAGCCAAGGAGAATTCAGAGTGATAAACCACATAAAGAAGCTGACCGCGGCCGGCGCCCTCGGAGCATTACTCGGCGTTGGCGCTTGCCGCGACTCCCTTACAGGGGGCGAGCTCAGTACGGATCCGAACAACCCGGTTACCGCCACTAATGCGCAGATCTTCGTCGGCAGCCAGTCGGCTCTCTGGAATCTTTGGGGATCCGACGTGTCGCGGACAGCAGGCTTGCTCACGCAGCAGCTGGCGGGGACGGCCAGGCAGTACGCCTCACTGGCGAACAATTACGCGCTGACTACGAACAACACGAACGGATATCAGCGCGCCCTGTATGTCTCTGGTGGTCTCGTCGACATCAAGAGGCTGGAGGGCGGATCGCTGGCCGCCAAGGACACGATTTTCCTCGGTGTCGCGCGGGTGCTCGAGGGCGCATTCATGGGCACTGGCGCGGACCTCTTCGGAAATATTGCCTACAAGGAAGCAGTGAGCGGCAACCCGACGCCGCATCTCGACGACCAGCTCGCCGTTTACGATTCGGTGCAGACAGTTCTCTCGGCCGCGATTACCAATCTGTCGGTACCCGTGAGCGCGAACAACATTGGACCCGGAGCGGCAGATCTCGTGTACGGCGGCGATCCAGCGAAGTGGCTGGCGCTAGCGCACACACTCAAGGCCAGGTTTTATCTGAACACCGCCGAGGTACGGCCCACGGCCTACGCGCAGGCTCTCGCAGAAGCAGCGCTCGGTATCAAGAGCAATGCGGGCACGTACTTCGGCGCATTCACAGCGTCGCCGGGTGAGCAGAATTTCTGGTACCAGTTCGACATTGTTCAGCGCGCTGGAGATATGGGCCCGGGAATTTTCCTGGACAATCTTCTCAAGGCACGCGGGGATCCGCGCCGTAACGATTACTTCCAGCACAATGCGGCCGACCAGCCAATCGACCTGAGTGTTGCGCGGCTGTCTCCGAGTTATCCGCAGCCCTACGTGAGCTACGATGAGAACACGCTTACCTGGGCTGAGGCAGCGTATCGTACTGGAGATCAGGTAACGGCGTTGGCAAAGCTGAACGAAGAGCGCGCCAACCACGGTCTCGCAGCGGAGGCAGTTGCGGGTCAGGCGCTGCTCAACGAGATACTCACCGAGAAGTACATCGCTGACTTTCAGCTCTCGGAGCAGGTGTGGCGCGACTACACTCGCACCTGCACCCCGAATCTCGTTCCGTCGCCGGCGGCGAGTAGCTCTCCGAGCGGCGGCAAGATCCCCGGTCGAATGCTGTACGATGTGAGCGAGATCAACACGGACCCGAATTATCCGGACGACTCGTCCATCTTCTGGAACCCGGACGATCCGCCCAACGCTACTTCAGATGGGACCGGCGCAGTATGCCTCGGTCGATAGACTCTAGGAATTCATGACACGCGTGAGGCATCGGGCTTCGTGTTTCGGCACGAGGTCCCGGTGCCTTCCGGTATCCGGCGGATAGCTCGATGAAGGGTTTTGCAATGTTGCTGCTGGTGTCAGGCGTCGCATGCCAGCGATACGTTGCGCTCGAAGCCGCGCCGGCAAGCGTCGGTACCGACGTGCGCGTCAAGCTCGATGCCGATGCGGCCGCTACTTCGTTCTCCCGAATAGGCTCGCGCGTGCAACAAGTCGAAGGTCGCGTTGTCGGCGTAAGCGATTCGACTCTCGCGATTGGTGTTACGGCAGTCACGCGCGTCAACGGACTGGAAGATGGTTGGGGCGGCGATACCGTGGTCTTCCGGCGCTCAGAAATTCAGGGCGTGGAAGAAAAGCGGATCTCGACGTCGCGGACATTGCTTTCCGTCGGCGGAGTGGTCGTCGGAGGATTCCTCGCCCATGCTGGACTGCGAGGAGGAGCCGGCACCGGAGCGGGACAGCCGCCGACAGGGGGAGGCAACTGAGGTTCGCGGGAAGCGGGAAGCGGATCGAGGGCTCGGACTAACCGCATCGACGATTGCGGACTGCTGAGGACCGAGGACTCGGACCAACGGCATCGATGATTGCGGACTGA
>DASQPS010000348.1:0-3249 GCA_035643845.1 Gemmatimonadaceae bacterium
GTCGATCAGCTGTCGCGTCGCGGTTACAGATTCTTTGGCCGCGCCCAGCTGCACAGTGACGACGCGATTTATCGCGAGGCGACAAAGCGAATCTACGGCGAGGAAGGCGCAACGTATCCGGTCGAAGCGGTGGTGCTCATAAAAGTGGAGCGCGCGAATTGGCTCGCTTCACCCGGGTACATCCACGTGAGAACCGAGGCCGATATGCGCGCGGGCTGGCGAGAGCGAAGGGCGAAGCTCGACGCCGAGTTCGATGAGCACGTCGAAGAGCATCCGTTCCGGTCGTGACTAATTAGCGCAGCTAAAACCGACGTGCGGTCCGCCCGCAATCGCCGGATGGTAGCATCGGCGAGAGAAAACAAGTAGTTCACCGTGCGGGCCGACCTTTTCTGTTGACATTGGATTCCCCGAGGCGAGCTTCGATCACTCGGCATCGTCACGCCGGTTCATTCAAGACGGAGTCAGCATGGAAGTTCGCACTACCTTCGCGCTACTCTGCTTATGCCTCGCGCCGGCGGCGACGTTCGCGCAGCCGACACCGCTCACGCGTGCAATTCCGGTGGGCGTTCGCGCGCCAATCGCTACTCGAACAGACGCGAAAGCATTTGCCGTGCATGTCAGCAGCGACTCTCCCACACACGTGATCCGCGACATCCTCATCGGAGCCGTTGGAGGTGCTGCGGTCGGTGTACTGATTGGATCGCAGACGAACAAGGGCAGCAAGGAAGATCGTGAGCTGGCGGGACTGGCCGGCGGTATCCTTGGTGCCGGCGTCGGAGCACTCATCGGCGCCGTCGTTGGCGTTACACACAAGTCCGGATAGGCGACCCGCTACGATCCCTGATCGTAAATGATGTCGACCGGAATCGCCTTGGCGCCGAGTCTATTGAGGTCGGACTGCAGCTGCGGTCCGATCGTCCCAAACTCGGCGTTCAACGCACCCGCTCCTTCGTAGTCGCCGTTGCCCTGGATTCTCAGGATCCGCGCCGCAAGTGAATCAGCTCCGTCGCGCATCTTCGCCATGTCAACGCGATACTTTCCGCTCGGCTCCCTCGTAAACGCCCCGAACTTCTGCAGGAAATTGAACGCCACCACGTTCGCTCGTCCGTGCGAATCGGTCGCGCCGAAGCGCACTGATCTGAACATGCTCGCGAGCAGCGTCACGTAGTTGTCATCGATGTTGGGCGTCGCCTGCTGCCCTTGCGCGTTGAGAGCGCGGATCATGTACATCGCGAGGATGTCCGCCTTCCCTTCCTCGAGCGACGAATAGCGCTCCTTGAGCGCCGTGCGCACCGGACCTTTGCCGTTGATCGTGTTCTTGATGCCGAGTCCGTGCGAGACCTCGTGGAACATGACGTTGCCGAAGAATGCGTCGAACGTGACGTTGTGCAATTGATCGGGGACGATGAGCTCCTGCGCGATCGGAATGAGAATGCGATCGAACTTCGCGCGCACCGCGTTCTTGAGCTGAATTCGGCGCGCGCCCTTTTTGAGCTGGACTTCTTCGTCGTTGGGAAGATTGATGGCGATGGTTTTGGCGCCGGTATTTGCCTGGCCCGAGACGAAGACGACATCGTATGCGTTTAGATCCGACGCGCCGCCCGGCGTCTCGCGCTTGTATTCCTCCGCGACGGGAATCCCGCGCTGGAGCGCCGGCAGAAACGATGTGTACTTGGCCAGCCTCTGGCTCCAATCGTGATCTTTGATCAGCACGAATCCCTCGTGCGCCGCCTTGTAGCCGAACAGCGCGTCCTCGTAGGTCTCGATCGGACCGACAACGATGTCGAGTGTGTTGTTCTTCATGTCCATCCAGGCGAAATCGCTCGGCTGATAATTGTCTGTGAGCAGAGCGTCGGCGCGGAGTGTCAGATAATTCTTGAGTCCGGGATCGTCGGCGAGAGCGGCGGCCTGTCGGAGCTTCGATGCGGCGAGCTGGTGCTGCGCGGCAAAGAATTCGTGGAACGGGATCGCGTAAAGTTTCCCGGACGCGTCGCGCCGGACCATCGTGTAGAGGCTCTTGAGTGAATCGGCTCTCGCGCCGCCTGCGGCGACTGCAGATTCGAACTCGGCTTTCGTCATGTCGCGCGGATAGTAGTTCGCTCCGTCGGGTTTGGGTGCGCCGCAAGGAACCGACATCTCGGTAGGCAGGGTCCCACCAAGACCCTGCGCGGTCGTGTCTATTTTCCCGACGAGACTGTCTGGAACTGCACGACCGAGGAGGCCTGCTGAAACCACCGATGTGCACACCGCGCCGAAATTGACGAGCGGCGCGTTGTTGTCGAGCCTGTCCCACGGACCAAAGTTGATGTCGACGAGCTTGCGCACCACGGGATCCTTGATCATGCGCATCAGAGAATCGCGATTGCCATAGGACTCCACCCAGAAGATGTCGTTCATCGGCCGGACGGCGTCGATGAGCAGCGGCAGCATTTGCAGCTCCCTCGGCGTAAGCTTCGATTCATCCGCGACGAGCTTTACTGTCGTATAGCGCGCGAGTAACTGGGCGGGAGTGGGAGGAGTTCCGAATATCACGTGTGGTCTCCCGATAACTGTGGTTTGCGGGGTTGCGATCGGAGGTTTGGTAGCGCAAGCCGCCATCGTCGCGAGGGCCACGGTCGTGAAGGCCAATGTGGATCGAGGCATCGTGGATCTCCATTAATAAAGTGTCGACGAGTAATGCTGCGGTGACTCCGATTGACGCGGTCGTATGAATAAACAGCGGGCGAACTGCAAACTGCAACTTAAAAACTACCGGCAGGCGGCTTTGGGCCGAACCGGCTTGTGGCTACGGGGTCTTCCGGTGGCGGTCGGGTGGAAACGATGGGCAATCCGGTTAGCGTCACCGGTCAGAATTACTTATGTCGGATTTCAAGAAGCTGCGTGTGTGGCAGACTGCGCATGCGCTCTCGCTGCACGTGCACCGCTTGACCACCCGCATTCGAAATCCACAATTCGCGTCGCTGCGCAGCCAGGCTTTCAGAGCTGCGATGTCGATCCCGGCGAACATCGCCGAAGGGAGACGGCAGACCACCGACGCGCAATTCGCCCGGTATCTGGGTTACGCCCTCAACTCAGCGTCGGAGCTGGAGTACCATCTGATCGTTGCGCGCGACACTCGCATTATCTCCGAGGATGAGTTCGCGACCCTCGCTGCCCAAACGATCTCAGTGCGCAAGATGCTCTACACCCTGATGAAGCGTCTGCCGCCCACGAAACCCAAACGCAGTTCCACAAACGCCACCCCGAAGA
>DASQPS010000349.1:0-8127 GCA_035643845.1 Gemmatimonadaceae bacterium
ACCGGTCCTTGCATCGAAAACCGGAAGCAGATCTTCCCAGCCATCCGGGAGCTCGCCAATCAAACGGCGCTGTAGCTCTTTCTCCAGCCCAGGGTTTTTTGCTTTGTAAGCCTCGTAGACTTTCTTCCACTCGTCTTGAGCCGCTGCTCTCTTCTTTGCCGTGTCTCTCCAGAATTTGAGCGCTTCGGGTGCGACGTAGAATGGCTCTTGTGACGGATAGCCGAGGGCTTTCTTCGTAAGCGTTACTTCTTCAGCGCCCAACGGAGATCCGTGCGCCTCGGCCGTGTCGTGCTTGTGGGGACTGCCGTAGCCAATGTGCGAGCGAACGACTATCAGCGACGGTCTTGATGTTTCGGCCTTCGCCGCTTCGATGGCGCGATCGAGTGCAGCGAGATCGTTCACATCGGCAACGTGCTGAGTGTGCCAATGGTAAGCGTCGAATCTCGCAGCGGTGTCATCGCTGAAGGTGAGAGCAGTGTCGCCTTCGATGGTGATGTGATTGTCATCGTAGAACCCAATGAGCTTGCCGAGCTTCGCATGGCCGGCGAACGAGGCCGCCTCATGCGAGATGCCCTCCATCATGTCGCCATCACTGGCGATGAAATAAATGTTGTGGTCAAAAATTCTCTGGTCGCGGTTGAACAACGCGGCCATGTGCGCTTCGCCAACTGCCATGCCTACCGCATTGCCGATCCCCTGGCCGAGTGGTCCCGTGGTCGTCTCGACTCCGGGTGTGTAGCCGAGCTCGGGGTGGCCGGGCGTTTTGCTCTCCCATTGCCTGAACTGCTTGATGTCGTCGAGGGTGAGATCGTAGCCCGTGAGATAGAGAACGCTGTACAACAGCATCGAGGCGTGTCCGCAGGACAGCACGAAACGATCGCGGTTGAGCCACTGTGGATCCGCTGGGTTGTAGCGGAGGTGTCTTGTCCAGAGCACGTAAGCGAGCGGCGCGAGTGCCATCGGCGTTCCCGGGTGGCCCGAGTTCGCTTTCTGAACTGCGTCCATTGCGAGAACGCGTATCGCGTTGATGCAGAGGTTCTCGAGTGACTGTCCTGACGACGACGAGGAGGGCGAGGATGGAGGTGGTGCGGAGCGCGGAGCAGCCGCGGTATCGGTGGGCTCTGACATTGGAGAACTATGTAAGCCGTTTGTGAAGAGGGTACGGGTATCGAAGTGCAGCCGTATCCGACGATGACATCAATTACAAGCTAGCTCATACTCGCGTGCGTTGTAGTGCGAGCCAGTCCGCGGCCTCGCGCACTTCGCTCGGCACCAGATTGTGACCCGCGAGCTGCCAGTTCAGTGCGATTTCCGCGCGCGAAGATCGAAAAAGCTCTGCCAATCGCTCGACGCTATCCGCGGGAACGATAGGGTCCATACGGCCTGCCGATATGAGCACACTCGAGCCGGACAAGTCCGGAAGCTCGTCGGGTTCGAATACCAGCATCGGCCGAAACAGGATCGCTCCCTGCAGCAATCCAGGCGCGACGAACATCACCGTCGACGCGATGTTCGCGCCGTTAGAGAATCCGAAGGCGAAGATCCTGCTCGGCTCGAGAGAGTAAGTCGAGATGGCGGCGCGAATGAAGCGCGCGAGCTCTTCGGCGCGCGAGCGGACTTCTTTGGGATCGAACACTCCTTCCGAGAGTCTGCGAAAGAATCGCGGCGCCCCATTCTCGAGGACGTTGCCGCGCGGGCTCAGGATCGCAGCACCGGGCGCTATCGCCTGACCAATGCTGACGAGATCATTTTCGTCTCCTCCTGTTCCGTGGAGAACGATCAGCGTCTCTCCCGCGGCAGGGTCCTGCCCAGGCACGAAGCGATGGATGAAGCCGAGGTCTTCGGTCATGCGTTGGGTCCGCGGAGCTCGAGTGGCGTGTGGATGTTTGGAAGTAGTGCCTCGATCTCGAAACGGCGCGGCTCCAGCCATTCAGGAAGCTTCAGCGATTGTCCGAGCGAGTCGAGCGGCTCGTCGACGGCGAACCCAGGCGGATCGGTCGCTACTTCGAAAAGCACTCCGCCGGGCTCGCGAAAATAAATCGACTTGAAGTAGTCGCGATCGAGCTGTGGGGTCACGTTGTAGCCGAGCGAGGTCAGCTCGGTGCGCAGCTCTGTCTGATCGATTTCGCGCGCGGCACGAAATGCGACGTGGTGAACTGTACCGGCTCCGATGACACCGCCCCAGATGCCGGGGACGCAGCGGAGATCGACGATGGTTCCGGGTCCACCGTCGCCGGCCGCGTAGCGGAAGATGCTGCCCTGCTCCCGTATGAGACTGAATCCGAGTGTGCTCGTGAGCAGCTGACCCGTGAGCTCGTTCGCATCCAGCCAGAGAGTGACGGAATACAATCCGCGGATCGCGTGCTCGGCCGGTATTCCTCCGCCGGACCAGCCATTCCCGCGAGCGTCAGCCCCGGGATGCGCGACGAGCTCGCCCATGAATCCCTCGTGATCCTTGAACGCGATGACGCGCTCGTCTTCGTATCGCGCCGTGGGCTGAGAAAACTCGACGCGTTTTTTTATCAGTCGCTCGATCCAGAAACCAACCGAGCTGGGAAGTATCGCGAATGAAACCACGGCAACCTGACCACCGCCTTGTCTTCCGCGCCGTGCATCAGGCCACGGGAAAAACGTGAGAATGCTGCCGGGATTTCCTTCTTCGTCGCCGAAGTAGAAATGATACGTGGTAGGATCGTCGAAGTTGACGGTGCGCTTGACCAGTCTGAGTCCGAGTGTGCCAGCATAGAAGTCGAGATTCCGCTGGGGATCACTGGCGATGCCGGTGACGTGGTGGATACCGGCAGTGCGGAAACTCATCGCGGGAGAGCTTCAGCTTTTCTTCGGAGTTTCTCGCTGATTGGCACCTGTGCGCGGAGCTCCAGCCTCGCCGCCGTAGCCGCTCTTATGTTCTGTCGGATGTGACGGGACGTCTTCGGGATTCGGCTGACCCGAACGGGTACCGGGGTCGCCGTCGCCCTGGCGGGTAGCGGGCCCCGTTTCTTGTTCCTTCTCTCGTCTGGATGCCATAAATTCTCCAATCGTTATCCTTCCATTAAAGCAACGGATATGCCGTTTGCTGAGGCCATGATGTGAGCCGCGCCCAAGCCCCCAGAAAGCCAAAACCAAAGCATTATCGCAGCCTGAGCGACCCCAGCACGCTCAGTGAGCTGACGTTGCGGCTGAAGGAAGGAATCTACATCACCACGCTCGAGGGTGACATCGTCGATGCGAATCCGGCGTTCCTCGAGATGTTTGGCGTCGATTCACTGAAGGAGCTCCGCGGATTCCGCACGAGTGACTTCGTGCGCCCGGAAGTCAGAGAACGCGAGATGGCCCAACTCGAGCGCGACGGATCGGTGCGCGATGTCGAGTTCCAGCTCACTCGACGCGATGGCGAAGTGCGAACGGTGGTCGACAGCGCGTTTCTCTCCGTGGATCCAAAAACGGGAGAGAGATATTGTCACGGAATTCTCGTCGACATCACGCAGCGGAAGGAACTGCAGACTCAGCTTCTCGAGCTGAGCATTCGCGACCCGCTCACGGGCTGCTACAACCGTCGCTACCTGAATACAGTCAGCCGGCAGTGCGAGGCGCAGCCGAAGGGCGAATGGGGCTGCATCTATCTCGATATCGATCACTTCAAGCAGTACAACGACACGAACGGCCACGCCGAGGGCGACAGCGTGCTCGTAAAGATGGCGAGGTTTCTAATGCGCCACGTGCGCGCTGAAGAAGCCGTGGTCCGTGTGGGCGGCGACGAATTCCTGGTGGTACTGTGCGATGCCGGAGAGGATCAGACGCAGAATGTTGCGGCGCGATTGCGCGCGGCCGCTCCGACGTCGGCGCCAGTTCCATTTTCGATGGGTTGGGCGTCGCGGAGCGACGGTGAAGGCTTCGAGGACACAATGATCCGGGCTGATCACCGACTGCTCGAAGTGAGGGTGGACGAGCGTCGTGACATGAACAAACGTCGCAAGAAGCGACCGCGCGCGAGTTAACTGGCGCGGGGCACCCGGCAAAACACCAAAGCTTTTTGACGCTGTGTAAGTGAACCGAGGGCAGACGTCCCACAGTAGAACCCACTTCTACTGGTGCCCCATGCGGTCATTCCTTTTCGCCTTCGTTTTCGTCGCTCCAGCGTTCACCTCCGCGCAAATAGTCCAGCAGGGACGTGCATGGCCGTGCCCGATGCCGCCCTGCCGAATGGGCCAGCCGTGCCCCATGCCCGCTTGTGTCGCGCCGAATCCGACTGTCTCTCGTCAGAGCAGTGATGTTCGGGTAGAGCTCGTGGATCGCGTGCTCCGATACGAGGTAACCGAGACGTACGTCAATCACGGCAACAGAGTCGGCGAGGCTGATTTCATGTTTCCGCTGCCAAAGGGCGCTGCGTTTCAGGACCTCAAGCTTTCCATCAACGGCGAAATGGTTTCTGGCGAGACGATGAATGCTGATCGCGCTCGGCAGATCTACGAAGAGATAGTCCGGCGCCAGCGCGACCCGGCGCTGCTCGAATGGATGGGGTACGGTCTTCTGCGCGCGCGAATTTTTCCGATCGCGCCTGGCGAAGAAAAGAAAGTCGTAGTCCGGTTTCAGACGGTGGCCGAGCGTGAGGGCGATGCGCTGAGAGTGGACTATTTCCGAGGCGCCGCGACGAACCAATGGGCAAATAATCAAGACGCACAGGCTAGAACCTCATTCGTCCTGAGCTATCCTGCCGATCCGATGTATGGAACGGCGTATTCGCCGACGAGCTCGGTCGTCGAGCAACGCGCAGACGAGGCCGATCGCTCGAACGACGACACCGGCGATCGGAGCTTTGCGTCGAACAGCCGGCGGTCGATGCGCCGCTTCGAAATCCGGGACGCGCGTGGAGAGCTGACACTTCTCATTCCGGTCCGGCGCTCGAACAGCGCCGCGGTGACGATGCTCGCGAACGCTCCAGGAAACGAAGATGGTTTTGCGCTCATCACGCTGTCACCGCCAGCAGTGCGGCCCGCTGCGATTCCGCGCGACATCACCTTCGTCATCGATGTGTCCGGGTCGATGGGCGGGCAAAAAATCGAACAGGCGCGAGCCGCCGGGAAGCAGCTGCTTCAGACCTTGTCGCCGACGGACCGCTTCAGGCTCATCGATTTCTCGAGCGACGTTCGCACTTTCCGTGACGACTTCTCGGTAGCGAGCAGGGAGAACGTTCGCGCTGCTGACCACTATCTCGATCAGCTCGAGGCGGAGGGATCGACGAACATCTCCGGCGCGCTCGAGGAAGCACTGTCCTCTCGCGTGCAGGACGGAAGGCTTCCTATCATTCTGTTCCTGACGGACGGCCAGCCGACCGTCGGAGAGCGTGACGCATCTGTCATCGCGGCGAACGTCGCGAAGCAGCGCGGATCGCGCCGGCTATTCACCTTTGGCGTCGGAGCCGATCTCAACATCTCGCTCATCGAACAGCTCGCTCTGGAAGGTCGCGGCACCGCGAGCTTCGTTCGTCCGGAGGAATCGGTCGAGCGCGCAGTCAGTATAGTTGCGAGCCGCCTGACGAGTCCGCTCGTCACTGACGTCCGCGTTCACGCTGACGGTGTAAGACTTCTCAAGATGCACCCTTCGGGACCGATGGACATATTTGCGGGCGAGGATCTCGTTATCCTGGCGCGCTACGACGGGAGCGGCAATGCGGTACTGCGCTTCGACGGTCAGACCACGTCTGGTCCAGTGACGTGGACGAGTAGAGTGAATTTCCCCGATCGCACGCGAGAAAATCCGTTCGTCGCCAGACTGTGGGCAACGCAGCGGATTGGATATCTCAGCGCGGAGAAGCGCAAACACGGTGGCTCACAGGAAATCGACGACGAGATCCGCAGCCTCGGCGATCAATTCGGAATTCCGACAGAGTTCTCGTCGTACCTGGTGGTCGAGCCGGGAATGAATCCGCAGCGTCCCCTAGTCGGCCTTTCGGGCGTTGCCGGTGGCGTTGCGAATGGTGTGGTCGTGACTGGAGTAGCGACCACGCGAGCTGCGGCCGCGCCAGTTGTCCAGTTCGAGGCGGCAAAGACTGCCGCTGCGCAACGTTCGGCGACGAGCTTGGCTGCGGCTGATGCAGTCTACGCCGCGAGAAACGATGCGAACGTGCGTCGCTCGGGCAACGTGACTTTCGTCCTGCGCGATGGTGTGTGGACTGATATCAGATACAAGAAATCCGGCACCCTGCTGCGCGTGAAGCCGTTCTCCGATGCGTACTTCAAGATGCTCGAGCTCGAACCCGATCTTCGCGAAGCGTTAGCCGTAGGAGAGCGCGCGATAGTGGTGGGCCGCGCCATGGCAATCGAGGTCACTCCGTCCGGCGTGGATCAGCTGACTGATCGCGACGTGGCAACATTGCGGGATCGCTGGTGAAGCGATGACTGATGTAGAGCGACTCTTCCGAACGTACAACGCCGCGTTGGTGAGATATCTGACGCGGCGGCTCGGAGATCGCGACTGGGCGGAAGAAGTTGCACAGGAGACGTTCGTGCGCGCATTAAGGCAGACTTCGATTCAGAACGAGCGGGCGTGGCTGTTTGCGGTTGCTACCAATCTCGTGCGGGACGAAGCGAGGAAGGATATGAGACGTCGCAAGCATCTCGCGCTTCTTGCCGAAGAGGAGCGCGACACGATCGTCGAGCCGGAGGAAACGACGGTTGAGCGCGCGCAGGAGGCAGCGATGGCGCGCAAAGCGGTCGATGCTCTGGCGGAACGAGATCGTCTCGCGCTGCTGATGCGCGAGGAGGGACTCGATTACAACGAAATCGCAGAGGCGCTGGAGCTGTCGCCCGGCTCGGTAGGGACAACGTTGTCGCGCGCTCGGCGCCGACTGGTCGAGAGTTACGAGGCTTTGCAGAAAGCCCGCGAAGAGAGAGAAAAAAATGCAGCATCCTGACGAAGGAACGATTCACGCCTGGCTTGACGGCGCGTTGAGCGCGGAGGAAGCCGCGCGCATCGAAGCTCACGTCAATGAATGCCCTCAGTGCGCGGCTGCGGTCGCGGAGGTGCGCGGATTCATTGCGGCGTCGTCCCGAATTCTGACAGCGCTGGACAACGTTCCCGCCGGAGTGGTGCCAGAGGGACGCGGGAAGGGAGAGGCGGGAAGCGGGATGGTTGCCCGGAGTGCGAGGACCAGAAACTGGATGTACTGGCGAGCAGCGGCGGCGGTGTTGGTAATTGCGATTGGCACTGTCGTGGTGCGGAAGGAGCAAAGCGGGACGTCCCGGACGTCCACGATTGCCGAGAAGGCGGACACCGCACCGGGTATCGCCTCGCCGGCGGTGCTGGCGCAAGGGTCAGGCGCTCCGCAACAGTCAGTGACGCCGCAACAGGGAGTCGCGCCGCCGGCCGTTTCGCGGAGCATGGCGACGAACGGTTTGGAGAACGGGCCCGCTCAAACGCCAAGCAGTCGTCGCAACGAGTCGCGTGTCGCGGAAAGCGGAGCCGGAGCCCCGGAGTCAAGCGGACCGAGATTTGACGCAACCGACGCGAGTCGTTCGCGAATTACAGCAGCGCCCGCGACGGCTGGCGGCAGCGCGAGTTCACCAGCAGCGACCGCGACGATGCAGAACTCGGTTGCTGTTCCCAGCGCTCAGCGATTTGCTCCCCCGCCCTCGGCCGCGGCCCTAGGAGGCAAAGCGTCGGGCGTGGCGACATCGCCCAGCCCGTCGCTAAATGGCATCGTGGCGGGCGTGCACGAAGTTACAACTGGCCAGCCAGCGTTGGGTGCCGCGGTATTCGGACAACCGCAGGTTCGAACCCTCAGCGCGCGTCAAGTAATTGGGGGAAACCGCACTGTCTACGAGATCGCGCCTGGGGATACGGTAGTGTTGATGGAGTCACTGCCGACGCAGCTCGATCAAGTCGTCACTGGAGTAGCAGTGGCAACAACACGGGCAGCGACAGCGACGAAAACGACAGCGACGCCAAATGCGGAGGCCCCACAGGCGGCCGCTCCGGTAAGCGCGAACGGGCAGACCTCACAGCCCGCTCCTCAAGCAGTGACCAAGAGAGCGGCGCCGAGCAACGTCAACACGATAGCCTGGACTGATGCGAAGACCGGCCACCCAATGCAACTCTCAGGGCACCACACGCCCGAAGAGCTACAGG
>DASQPS010000350.1:0-10103 GCA_035643845.1 Gemmatimonadaceae bacterium
GCTCGTCGTACTGCATGAACGTGCTGTAGATGACCGGAACGCCGAGGTACACGTCGAGGAGGATTGCCATCGTCTGGAGCTCGCGTACGACGACGTTGCTGAGGATTCGGATAAAAGGAAAAATCCCTTCCGCGTGCGGAACTCTGCCAACGAGCTCTCCGCGCGCGCGCTCCCATTCCTCGAGGAGCCACTCGAACGCGCCCTGGAGCACCATACGCACCATCCGAATTGGATGGAGCAGCATCAGCAGCGCCATCCTCGTTCCGCCAAGCCGCTGATACACCGACATCTTCTCGCGCGTCGCCACCGTGAAGGCAACGGTTTGTGCGTCGCCATCGAGAAGATTGACATAGCTCGAGCCGCCCGCCAATGCGCCAGGTGAATGAATCCGATCGCGAATGTATTGCACTCCGTGCGGCGCGTTGCAGGTGATCACCCGTCTCGCGGCCTTGTCGTAGAAACGGAACGCAGGAATCCCCGAATTCTCTCCGTGAAACATGCCGGCCTGGCAATACGGAGTCGCCGACGGCAGTCCGCAGAACCATCGCCTGAGCGCGAAACCTTCCCGCAAAAGCCGCGCGATGGTCGGGCACAGTCCGAGCTCCAGTGCGCGCCGCAGATCCGAGTACGCCAGCGCATCGATCTGGAGCATGATTAGACCACGCTCGGGAGGTCGCGGACGCTTTTCGCGGGCGAATGCGCGGTACTTCGCGCGGTAGTACAGTCGGAGGAGCGGTCCAGCGCGCGGCCGCGCGCGCCGCTCCGTTATGCCAGGTGGCGCTCGATGTGGCGTAGGAGCTCGCCGACTGGGAGTGGCTTGAGAAGAACCTCCACGCAGCCCGCATTGAAGCAGCTCTCGCGGATTCGCAGCTCGTCGCGGCCAGTCATCGCGATAGTCGCGCCCGGCAAACGTCCCATCGCGCGGAGCCCTTCGAGAACCTCGAGGCCGTTTCCATCTGGCAACGTCAGGTCGAGGAGCATCAGATCCACATCTCCCGTGCTCCCCTGTTCGATGGCGTCGGCAACGGTTGGGGCAATGTCGACGTCATATCCGGCAGCTGTGAAGAGTACACTGAACGCGTCAGTTACCAGCGCGCTGTCTTCCACGATCAAAATCCGGGCGCCCACTTAATCGCGTGGAACGTCGAGAGGTAGCGTGAAGAAAAAGCGGCTCCCTTTCCCGAGCTCGCTCTCCACCCAAATCCTCCCGTTGTGGAGCTCGACGAGCTTGCGCGCGATGGCGAGGCCAAGGCCGGTACCGTGGTGGGGCCGCGAGGCCGACGCGTCGACCTGGGCAAATTCCCGGAAAACGAGATCGTAATTCTCTTCGGAGATTCCTTTTCCGGTGTCGCCCACCTCGACCAGCAGCTCTTTCCCGTTTCGTCCGCGCCGCGAAAGACTTATCCAGACGCGGCCGCCCGGCGGGGTGAACTTGATCGCGTTACCAATCAGATTGCCCAGGACGTGTTTGAGCTTGTCACGATCGGCGTAGATAGGAGGAAGATCGTCGCCGTCCAACCTCTCGATTGTCAGCTTTTTCTTTGCCGCCAGTGCATGATTCAGGGCTCGCACCTGGTCGACCACTTCGACGATCGAAAACTCGGTGGGCGTAAGTGTGATCTGGTCGCTGGCACCGCGAACGTAGGTCAGGATCTCGTCGATCATGTCGAGCAGCTGCTGTCCACCGTTCACGATGCCGGTGACACTGTCTCGCTGTTTCGGATTCAGCTCGCCGAGCATGCCGTCGCGCAGAATCTCCGCGTGCGTGATTATCGCGGCGAGCGGTGTGCGCAGGTCGTGCGAGATGTTCGACAGGAACTGCGTTTTGAGCGCATCCCGCGCGTTCAGCTCGTTTATGGTGTGCTGTGCTTCTCTCGCCTTTGCCTCGAGAGCTTTTATCCGGCCGCTGAGGCCGGCGGAATCGAGCCGGTCTGGCATGCTCATATTGTACTTGCCGTAACATCCTCTGCCAACGCATCGGACTCGACCGCGTCAAGCAACTGTTGTCGACGCAGTAGAGACCAGTACCGGCCCCGCATCGCCATCAGCTCGGAGTGGCGCCCCTGCTCCACGACTGACCCTTTTTCCAGCACGATGATCCAAGATGCGTCACGGATCGCGCTTATCCTGTGCGAAGCGATGATTGCCGTCCTTCCCGCCAGCGCATCTCTGAGTGCGTGCAGAATCTCGGCTTCCGTGTGCGTGTCGACTGCCGACAGCGCGTCATCTAGGAGAACGATGCTCGGCTTTCTGGCCAGAGCGCGCGCCAGGGTCGCTCGCTGCTTCTGCCCACCCGACAGGTTGATTCCACGCTCGCCGAGTATGGTTTCGTATCCACCAGGAAATTCCTGGATCGTTCGGTCGAGTTGTGCGACGCCCGCTGCCCACTCCGCGGACTCCTCGTCGTGCGTTCCGTAGGAGAGATTGCCACCGATCGTGTCGCTGAACAGCAGACTCTCCTGCGGAACGAAACCGATTTCTCGCCGTAGCTCGTCGGGCGGCACGAGGCGCGTCGACACTCCGTCGATGAGGATCTCGCCTTCCTGCGGATCGTACATGCGTGGAATCAGGTCGATGAGAGCGCTCTTGCCGCTGCCAGTTGCGCCGACGACTCCGAACGTCGATCCGGCGGGGACGGTGAAGCTGACGTTACGGAGCACCCACCGCGGGTGACCGGGCGCATCAGAGGGAAAGTGGAAGCCAACGTTTCTAAACTCGATCGTGCGTCCTGAGTCAGTCGGAGGGAGATGCTCGACGGGCGCTTCCGCGCGAATTTCCGGATGGACCTGAAGAATTTCGGCGAGTCGACCCATCGAAGCGTCACCACGCTGAAAGAGATTCACGACCCAGCCGAGTGCGATCATCGGCCACGTGAGCATGGTGAGGTACATGCCGAAGGCGACGAATGATCCTATCGATATCGTTCCCCTGATTGCGAGAGCGCCGCCGGCCCCAAGCACGACGACTGCACCGAGTCCTCCAAAAAGGGCGAAGAGAGGGTTGAGCGTTCCCCAGAGCCGGACGAGCGACATGTTGAGATTCAGGTACGTCTGATTCAGCTCGCCGAACCGCGCGATCTCTGCTGCTTCTTGCCGGTAGGCGCGAACTATGCGCGCGCCACTCAGGTTTTCCTGGGCGCGAGTGGTGAGCGTGGAGAAATGCTCCTGGACCGCTTCGAAGCGGTCGTGGATCATCTTTCCCATCCGAATGGTCAGTACCGGCAGCAACAGAAGTGGCAGGAGCGCGAAAAGCGTGAGCCTCACGTCGATCCGGAGCATGAAAAAAAGCGCGAAGATCGCCCCGGTGATCGTGTTAGCGAGGTACATCACGGCCGGGCCAACCGCCATGCGAACGGCGCTCAAGTCATTGGTGAGGCGCGCCATGATGTCGCCCGTGCGCGTTTGTGCAAAGTAGGCGCTGTCGAGCGTCTCCAGATGGGTGAAGAGATCATTGCGGAGGTCGTACTCGATCCAACGGCTGACGCCGTTCATAAGCTCGCGCATTCCATACCTGAATGCGCCGCCGACGATCGCAGCGAGTATAATGAAACCACTCAACTGCCAGATCGTCCTCATGGGTGCTCCGGCGCCAATCGCATCGATCGCTCGTCTCAGAAGCCATGGAATGACACTGGTGATCGCCGACGATGCGAAAACGATGAGGAGCCCGATCGAGAACGGGACCCAATACGGTCTATAGTATGGCGTGGCGAGCCTGAGGTTCTTCATATTTCGAAAACGCGTTCCTGTCTGCAACTATTCATGAGCCTGGGCACACCCAGGCGACGTCACACGAAGGAGGAGGCTTAATGTTCCAATATATTCCCCGGTTGAATGCGTCGCTCGTATTGTCGCTGGCGCTGTTCGCGGGTGCGTGCTCAGTGAAGAAGGACAACACCGCTGCCGCAGATTCCGCTCTCAACAAGGACATCCAGCTGGCGAACGGGGACTCCGCGGCGCAGCCCGCGCTGACCGACGTTCCGGCTGCTACGACGCCGAATACCGCGCCGACGACGACCTCTGCTTCGAAGACGACGACTTCGAGGACGACGACGACTACCAGAACGCCAACTACGACCACCCGCACTCCGACGACTTCAGTGACGTCGAGCGGGAATACGGTCACCCGCACCTCGGGAACCGCCGCGGGTGCGAGAACGGGCACGATTCCGACTGGGTCGACTCTCGAGCTCGCAGCAAACAAGACGATCTGCACTAACACGAACCACGTCGGTGATCGCTTTACCGCTAACGTTACGAACGCAATCACCGGTTCGAACGGCGCCGTGATTCCAGCTGGCGCGACCGCCAACGTCGAAGTGACCGAGCTCAAGCGGAGCGAGAACTCGAGCGACAACGTCGTGATGGGATTCCGAGTAGTCTCCGTGACCTATCGCGGACACACCTATCCGATTAGCGCGACGACTGAGTCCGCCGATGTGACGAAGGTTAGGAATCAGCCCAAGAGCAAAGACGTTCAGAAAGTCGTAGGCGGCGCGGCAATTGGCGCGATCGCCGGACGCATACTTGGCAAGAGCACGAAGGCGACTGTGATTGGCGCGGCGGTTGGTGGCGCCGCAGGCGCGGGAGCCGCGGCGGCAACCGCGAACTACGAAGGTTGCGTCAACTCAGGCGCTCGCATCTCGGCGCAGCTCACCGCACCAGCGATAGTGACGATCTAAGAGCGCAAGAAGCGGCAGGACGCGAACGGCGGTGCCAGGTACCTGGCACCGCTTTTCACATCCCGGTACCGCCGTTCACGTTCTTACCGCTTTTCCAGTTAATACCCGACCGCCGCCCCGCCCGACCTGGGATCGTCCATCCCCTCGTAACCGCCTCTCACCCGCATGACGGACGCCGCCGAGGCTACGCTTCCGCGCTCGTAGACGTAATGCCCCATTTTCTCGAGCTGCGCGACGACCGACGGCTCGAACCCACCGCGCTCGAGACCGATCGAGTCCGGTAGCGCCTGATGGTGAACGCGCGGTGCGCTCATCGCGTCCGCAAGCGACATGCGATGATCGATCACGTCGAGGATTATCTGCGAGGTGGCCGAAATGATTCTCGGCCCGCCAGCGGCGCCAGTCACGAGAAGCAACCCACCCTTCGGGTCTAGAACGATCGTCGGCGACATCGCGCTCAGCATCCGCTTGCCCGGCGCTATCGCGTTCGCCTCGCCCTGAATCAGGCCGAACATGTTGGGCGTTCCAGGCTGCGACGTGAAGTCGTCCATTTCGTCGTTCAGAAAAAAGCCTGCGCCCGTGACGTAGACCCGCGATCCGTAAAGGTCGTTCAACGTCGTCGTAGTAGCGACGGCGTTTCCGAACCGATCGGCCACGGAGTAGTGGGTGGTTTCCTGTCCTTCGCGGATGGATTCGGAGACGCGCGGCGTGCGGTCAGCGCTGTCTCGAGAAATCTCCCTGGCGAGCTGCGCCGCGTACGATTTGCTCGTCAAAGTCGAAAGCGGAACGGACACAAACGCTGGATCGCCCAACTTCGCGTTACGATCGATGAACGCGCGTTGGGAGGCCGATGCCAGTGCGTGTACGCGTTCAGCGCTCCCGAATGGAGAAACGGGACCGTAGGCCTCGAGGATGTTGAGCATTTCGGTGATCGTGATTCCCCCCGACGACGAGGGCGGCATCGTGATGAGAGTATATCCGCGATACGTGCTCCGAATCGGATCGCGCCAGATGGGCTGATACTTCGCGAGGTCTGCTTTCGTGATCAATCCACCGTCGCGTTGCATTTCGGCTGCGATCGAGTCGGCGATGCTGCCGCGATAAAACGGCGTCGCTCCACTATCTGCGATCAGCTGCAGCGTGTGCGCGAGCCGCGGCTGCTTGAAGCGTGAGCCAGGGGTGAGGGCCGCACCGTTCGGAAGGAACACGGCCTTTCCGCCATAGTTCGCGATGCTTCGAGCGTCGCTCGTTAGCGACCTCGCGAGACCCTTCCCGACGACGAATCCTTGGGACGCAAGCCGGATCGCTGGCGCCAGCACCTGCTTCCGCGAAAGCACACCATACTTCCGCTGCGCTTCCAGCATTCCAGCAACGGCGCCCGGAACGCCGGAAGCCTTCGGACCCACCAGACTTTCGCCCGTGAGTTTTCCGTCGGGGCCAACGTACATATCCCGCGTGGCAGCGAGCGGCGCCACCTCACGATAATCGAGAGCGGCTGTCCTGCCGTCGGCCATGCGTATCACCATGTAGCCGCCGCCGCCGAGGTTTCCGGCCGCCGGATATGTCACGGCGAGCGCAAAGCCGGTCGCGACAGCGGCATCCACAGCGTTGCCGCCCTGTTTCATGATTTCAACGCCAACTTGCGCGCCCAGACTGTCATCGCTTGCGACAATTCCATGCGCGGCGAACGTCGCCTTCGCGCCGGCAGGAAACCTCCACGTGGATGGAAATTTGGCCGCGACGCGCGCGGGAATCGCGGGTCCCTGCGCAACGTGATCAAAGGACCTGGCGCCGATGATGACCGACGCAGCGCCGACGACGAGCCCAACACCTGCCAATTTCGTTTTCACACGCGCTCCCGATAAATACAAAACAATTCTAAGTCCGTCGGCCGTGCTAGCGCATGCGCGACCTCAAAATCCCATCCTGACCGCGAGCCTCAGTGATCGCACGCTAGTCGTGTTGCTCACTCCATTCGAAGCGCCGCCGCGCTCGTGGATGGATATTCCCGCGTCCGGCACGAATTCGATCTGAGTTGTCTTACTCAGGCCGTAGCCGATACCATATCCGAGTGAAAAATAGGGATCGACGTTCCCACCGAGAGGAGCAAGCTTGGCGTGGTCGCTGTCGCGCGTAAGGTTCTGATACATCACGATGCCGGCGTTGAGCTCTATCACCTGATAAATCCCGACACTCCCGCCAGCGTGCAGTGTGCCTACAAGCGTAGTCATGTCGAGATGGGCGTCGCATTGCCCGCAAGTTGCGCCGCCGCCTGGCGGAAGTACGGATCCCAGATACGCGAAAGGCATCCTCGCATAGCTCGCGCTTACGCCGAGCGAAATTGCGTTGCTTATCGCCTTCTCGAGCGAAGCACTGTATGCGAGATTCGTCGAGTTGCCAAAGTCCCAGGTGCTTCCTGATGCTCCGTCATTCACTCCGTTCGCGGTGAAGCCCGCGATGCCTCCCGAGATCCATATTGACGGATCTCCCGGGCTCGAAACCCTCTGCCGTCGCTGGGCCGACAGCGGATTTGCCGCGACAAGAAAAGCAAACACGAGTAAGAAACGCATCATGAGCGTGCTCCGAGTTGTCTTGCGATTCGCGCGAGGCGTCGGGTAAGTTAGGTCGTGCCTCACCGCTCGGCAGCGCATTGATGTTGGACCCTCGCGAGACGGAGCGTCGCAACCCGCGTACCGCATCGATCGACCTTGCGTCTCCGCTCGCGATCGTAGACATGATAAACGCGGAGGATGCGAGAGTTCCCGAAGCAGTCGCCACTCAACGGGAACAGATCGCCCGCGCGATTTCACTAGCCGAAGCCACGTTTCGCGGTGCCGGACGCTTGTTTTACGTCGGCGCCGGAACCTCGGGCCGACTCGGCGTACTCGACGCCAGCGAATGTCCGCCGACCTTCGGAACGAATCCGGAGATGGTGCAGGGAATTATCGCTGGCGGCCTGCCCGCGCTCACGCGCTCGCAGGAAGGTGCCGAAGACATTGTCGAGAACGGCGCGCGCGTGATCGACGAGCACGGAGTGAATGACAAAGACTTCGTGATCGGTATCGCTGCCTCTGGAACCACTCCGTACGTGCGCGCTGCGCTCGAGCGCGCCGTTGAAATCGGCGCGACTACCGGCATCGTTGCATGCTCACCGCCGCCCGCGGATCTCGTCGCGAAAGTTGACGTAACAATGCTGCCGATAGTTGGTCCCGAAGTCGTCACCGGCTCGACTAGAATGAAAGCGGGAACCGCAACGAAGCTCATTCTCAACATGATCACCACCGGCGCCATGATTCGCCTCGGAAAGACTTACGGCAATCTCATGGTCGACCTGAAAGCGACCAACAACAAGCTCATCGACCGTAGCCAGCGCATCGTGATGGAAGTCTGCGGCGTCTCGCGTGAAGAAGCCACGCGATTGCTGGATCGCGCCGACAAAAGCGTGAAGACCGCTATCGTCATGCAAAAGAAGGGCGTCTCGCGCGAAGAGGCCGAGCGTCTGCTCGCCGAGAATGGTGGTGTGGTGAGACGCGTCACGAAAGACGAGCCTCCCCCAATTCGCGAGCGCTGAGAATGTCATCGGGCATCGTCGTCGGACTCATGTCGGGCACATCACTCGATGGGATCAGTGCTGCTGTCGCGCGCTTCACGGATTCAAAAGAGGGACGCGTCGACGTCGATCTCCTCGCGTTCACATCGCGGCCGTATACTCCCGGACAACGATCTCGACTGAGTGCGGCGCTCGGCGGCGGTCCCCCAAGTGAGTATTGCCGCCTGAACTTCGACCTGGGCGCATGGCTCGCCGATGCTGCGATTGAAGTGATGGCCGAGGCGGGCATTGCCCGCGACGACATCGCGGCGATCGCATCGCATGGTCAAACCGTTTGGCACGAGCCCGGGCATTCCACCTGGCAGATTGGCGAAGCCGCGGTGATCGCGGAGAGAACGGGAATCGACGTAGTGAGTGATTTTCGGGTTCGCGACGTGGCGGCTGGCGGCCAGGGCGCACCGCTCGTTCCCATCGCGGACGCAATGCTCTTCGCATCGGGCAGCGAGTGGCGAGGACTCCAGAACCTTGGCGGAATCGGTAACATCACCATCGTTCCGCCGCACGGCGAAATCGAGGGAGTGCGCGCATTCGACACCGGGCCCGGTGTCGTGATCATCGACGCCGTCACGCACGCACTGAGGCCCGATCTGGCATACGACATCGACGGCAAGCTTGCGGCGGCAGGACGCGCCGACGACTCGCTCGTTAAAGAGCTGCTCGCCGCGCCATACTTTGCGTCGCCGCCACCCAAATCCACCGGTCGTGAGCTTTTCAACTCCGACTACGCCACGCAGCTGATAGCACGCGCTCGCGCCGACGGTGCGACGGACGAAGACATAATCGCAACCGCAGTTGCTCTAACCGCCCACAGCGTCGCTGACGCGTACCGACGCTTCATCGCTGAGCCCGTACGAGAGGTCCTCGTCTCCGGCGGCGGAGCGAAGAATCCCGTACTATTCGCTGCCATCCAGAAAGCGGCCGCGCCGATTCGCGTTCGGCACTTCGACGAAGTTTATTTCGATGGGGAAGCCAAGGAGGCAGTGGCCTTTGCATTGCTTGGATATCTGTTCGTGACCGATCGTCCAGGAAATGTCCCGACTGCCACGGGCGCGCGGGGTCAGCGCATTCTCGGGAAGCTCACGCCCGCATGAGTGAAATCGCCGAGCTTCTTTACCCCGCAATTCGCTGGGATGCGACCCACGGGTTCGAGGCGCAGCGCGCGGCGATCGACGAAGCTCTTCGCCTGGGCGTCGGCGGTTTCATCATTTTTGGCGGTCCGTCGGAACACGTCGCCGCGCTCACCGAGGATCTGCACTCCAAATCGCGTATCGCCCTTCTCATCGGCGCCGATCTCGAGCGCGGGGCGGGGCAGCAATTCACCGGCGAAACGGCGCTGCCACCTCTCGCCGCCATCGCGTCGCTGGAAGATCTGCAGGCCATTCGGCGAGCCGCAGCCGTGAGCGCTCTCGAGGCGAGATCGCTCGGCATCAACTGGATCTACGCGCCCGATTGCGATCTCGACATCGAGCCCGCTAACCCCATCATCGGAACCCGCTCGTTCGGGAGCGACCCGGAGCGTGTCGCCGAGTACGCATCGGCGTGGATAGACGCCTGTCAGGCCGAGGGAGTGCTCGCGTGCGCGAAACATTTTCCTGGACACGGACGCACTACGGTCGATTCCCACAAGCAGCTGCCGGAGGTTGACGCACCAGCGGAAACGCTGAACGAAACCGACCTGGTTCCCTTCAGAAAGGCGATCGAGCGCGGAGTCGCGGCCATCATGTCGGCGCACGTTGCATTTCCAGCGCTCGATCCATCGGGCGCCCCGGCAACACTGTCCCGTCCCATTCTCACCGATTTGCTTCGCGGTGA
>DASQPS010000351.1:0-29639 GCA_035643845.1 Gemmatimonadaceae bacterium
AACTCGCCTTGTCCCAGATATGGGTCCGTGTTCCACCCGCGAACATCGTCGTAGACTGCCATGCGCGGATACCACTGGGCAATCTCGTAGAGCGGCCCATCGCGTCCCATTCTGTCGGACCCATGCTCGGGTACGCGGAACGAATATCTGATGTTAATTGTGGTGCTCCCACCTCTCGGTGCGAGCGGCGTCGGAAGATCCAGGCGCATCATCGTGTCATTGATGCGAGGCTGAACTGCGGTCCCATTTACGCGCACGTCCGTAAGATTGTAGCCGCCTTCGAATCCTCTCACCCCCCAACGCGAGTCGGCAGGAAAAAGCGCCGATCCCTTGCTTCCTGTTCTATAAAGATTTTGATCCACCTGCATCCAGACATAATGAAGAGTGTCTGGCGAGTTGTTCGTGTACCGTATTTGTACCGAGCCGGTGAGCGCAGTAGTCGCTGTGTCCAAAGCGCCATTGATCGTGTAATCTGCGCGCTGTTGCCAATAATCCGGGCCCGGAATTCCCGCGGACGACCTGCAGCGATTTGGTCCAGGCCAGTCTATCCGGTTGGTGGTGGCGAAGGGATCGTCGCGCTTTGTCTCGAAGACAGGCCGATTGGCGCTCGCGCCCGAGGTGTCATTCGATGTCTCCATGCGCACCGGCGCGAGAACAACCGGGCGTTGCGACGCACATGCGACGAGCGCCACTGACAACAGGATGTGGTATTTCACGTGAAGCTCGCGGTGGGAGTTGTGAATTCAGAGAGGCGTGCCCGCAACCTAAGGGCCACAATGCCGTCCATCCACCTTGCGAAGCTTGTCCGTCACCGGTAGCCTCTGGGCAATGACCAGGTCGAAAGGATTGTCGCAGCTTGTGGAAGGTCGTGCGACTGCCGCTGGCACGAAACGCTTCAAAAAGCGATTCGAAGATGGTCAGGGGGATCACTTCTATCGTTTGCTCGGCGACGGGGCGTTTGTCTCAGCCCTTGGCCTCGGCACCTACCTGGGCGAATGCGACGACGATGAGGACGCACGTTACAGGAAAACCGTAGTAGCGGCTCTAAAAAAGGGCGTGAACCTCGTCGACACCGCCATCAACTACAGGTGCCAGCGTTCAGAGCGCGCAATAGGTGATGCGTTACGGACACTGATCTCACGCGGCGATATCAGGCGCGATGAGATAGTCGTGTGCACGAAAGGCGGATACATACCGCTCGATCGCACACCACCAGCTACGAAGGAAGGCTACCTCGGATTCCTGGATAACGAGTACTACCGGCCGGGCGTGATGCAACCCGACGACGTCGTCGCTGGCGGGCATTGCCTGACACCTCGCTATCTGGACGATCAGATCCGACGCAGCCAGCGCAATCTTGGCCTCGCCTTTATCGACGTCTACTACTTGCACAATCCCGAGCAGCAATTGGATGTCGTTCCGCGTGCGAGATTCCTCAAGATCATGGCCGAGGCGTTCGGATTTCTCGAGGAGCAGGTTCGGAGCGGCGTAGTGGGATCATATGGTTGCTCGAGCTGGAGTGGCTTCCGCGTCGCGCCGGAGTCTCGAAACCACTTGAGCCTTGAGGAGCTATGGACAATCGCGCGCCAGGTCGGAGGCAAGAAGCATCATTTCATGGTGATTCAGGTCCCGATAAATCTCGCGATGACCGAAGCGATCCGTCTTCCGACCCAAAAGGTGGGCGCATCCGTCCTTCCCCTGATCGAGGCATCGAATCACTTTGGCATGGCAATCATCGGAAGTGCCACCCTCATGCAATCACAGCTTACCCGATCATTGCCGGAAGAGCTCCGTTCTGCGTTCCCGGGTTTCAAGAGCGACGCAAGACGTGCAATCGCTTTTGCGCAGTCGCTGCCCCTCACGGCGAATCTGGTTGGAATGAAATCCGTCGTCCATCTCGAGCAGAACCTGGAGCAGCCCGCGTTCAGCTGATTATCGTCAACTCGCTCAACTCGCTGGTTGTGTAGTCGGCAACCATTATCCGATGCGCGTTCGTGTCTGCGATATACGCACTGTCTTTTCCCGCCGCGATCCCGGCCGGCTCATGAAAGCCGCGCAACCAGGTTTTCGCGCTCCGTGTCGATGGGTTCACCAATTTCAGGGAGTCGTTGTACGAATCCGCGACGATAAGATCGCCCGTTGGATGGATTGCGAGACCCTGTGGATGTTGAATTCGTACGGCGTCACCGATCCCATCGACGTCGCCGAAATCGAACAGTCCCGTGCCCACAATCGTTCCGACGTTTCCGTCGCGATCCACGTCGGCCCATCGTATTGCGCTCGATTCCGCATCCGCGAAGTACAGGCGATCCCCCAGCGCGGCAATGCCCATCGGCTGCGCGAGTAGCGCACTCGCGTTGGGCCCGTCGAGGATATCTTCGGCGCCAGTACCGCTATGAACTTTCGTTGCGCCTGAAACGGAATCGATCGCCCAGATCTGATGCACTCCGGCCATGGCTACGAAGATCGTCCGATCGATTACCGTCACGTCCCACGGCGACGACAAGGCGCCGGCGACCTGATCCGCTCGAGAGCGCATTTGCGCCCCGATACCAGCGAGTAGTCGCGTTTTTGCATTTTCGGTTTCGATCGCTGACACGGTGTGGGTTCCCGAATCCGCGACGTAGAGGTTTGCACCGTCGAAGGCCAAGCCCTGAGGAGCAACGAGATCTAGTCGTACGCTGCTCACGCCTCCGGTTTGTTCGATGGCCGTGACCACATGCTCTACCTGCATTCGGGCCACCGTCTTTAGTCTTCCAATGATCACTCTGTGATTTCCCGTGTCGGAGATCGCGATTCTTTCGCCGTCGACAGTGACCTTTCCCGGATACCTGAGCACGGACGGTTCGATTCCCGGTGACTCCGCCGGAAAATGCAGCCTGGCAATTTCTCGCGTTACTGAGGCCGTGGAAAGAAGTTCGTGAAGAGCTGGGTCGAGCATCTCGGCCGTGAATTCGCCGGCGTGTGAGCCGACCACGTATCCGTTTCGGTCGATAACTACCAAGCTTGGCCAGGCCCTTATCGCGTACGACCGCCACACTCTGAACTGACGGTCGTTCAGTACCGGATGGCCTATGTCGTAACGGAGAGTTGCCTCGCGAATCCGGGATGTCTCGCGCTCTGCGATATATTTGCCGCTATGGACACCAATGACCACGACATCGTCGGGGTACCGCCTTTCGATCTCCCGCAACTGCGGAAGAATGTGAATGCAGTTGATTCAGCCGTAAGTCCAGAAATCCAGGAGGACAACTCGGCCGCGAAGTTTAGCGAGCTCGATGCGTTCCCCGCCGGTATGGATCCAGTCGAGGCCCGCCGGAAATTCCGGGGCACGAACGCGTGGTAGATCAGAGATCGGCTGCGACATGGCTCAATGACTGAAAGCAAGATCGCACTTCCCACCCATCATCGGCCAGGCGGTGGTTTTCAGAATCCCTGGCCGTCTAGTCAGATGCACGGAATCGTCGACTTCCTCAAGTGGTCGCTGATAGAAAGGCGCCAAAATCCACGCCGAGCGGATCCCGATCCGAGGACATTCACGAGGGCGACGCCTGAATACATCGTTCCACGTGCTGCGCCAGAACAGTTCACGGTGACATGGGTCGGGCATACGAGTTTTTTGCTTCAGATCGCCGGATTGAATGTTCTCACGGACCCGGTGTGGAGTGATCGAGCATCCCCCGTGCAGTTCGTCGGACCTCGACGGTGGGTGCCGCCCGCGATCGATTTTGAACGATTGCCGCCGATCGACGCGGTGATTCTGTCGCACGACCACTACGACCATCTCGATTCCTCGACAGTGTCACATCTCTCGGCGCGATATCCGGCTGCCAGGTGGTACGCGCCTCTCGGGGTCGCGGAATTTTTGCGACGCCATGGTTCGCGCGACATCACGGAGAGCGATTGGTGGGACGAAAGCGAGTTCGGAGATCTGCGTTTGACTTGCGTTCCCGCGCAACATTTTTCGGGTCGGCGGATTGGCAGACGCAACAACACACTATGGTCTGGGTGGGCTCTGCATTCTCCGTGGCGATCGATATTGTTTGCCGGGGACACCGCTCTTCACCCGGAATTCGAGGTCATTGGAAGACGCTGCGGCCCGTTCGATGTCGCAATACTTCCCATCGGCGCGTACGAGCCACGGTGGTTCATGGGCTCGGTTCACATGAATCCTGAGGATTGCGCGAAAGCGCTCGGTCAACTCGATCGAGCGCAGACTGGCAAGCCGATTGTAGTGGCGGCAGCTCATTGGGGAACATTCAAGCTCACCGACGAGCCCATGAATGAGCCGCCGCAGAAAATGCGCGACGTGTGGCGGGCTGAGGGTCGAAACGAAGAGCAGCTATGGATATTCCGCCATGGCGAGACGCGCAGCATGCGGTAGTACGACTCGCGGCAACGCCTTGTCGCAGCGGCTGTCCCACCGAGCCGTCCTCCACTATTGTGCGCGAATCTTGCTATCGGTTCTACAAACTCTCCTTCACGGAGCTTTCCCATGGCTGCAGCCAAAAAGTCCAGAAGTCGCAGTGGCGGTAGAAAGAGGTCGCGGTCCGGATCCTCCGGGCGCAAGAGCGGCGGGCGCGCGGGTGGCAGAAAACGCTCGAGTCGAAGCCGCTCGGGAGCGTCGCGCAGCTCTTCGCGTGGCGGGAGGAAAACGGCGAGGCGCGGTGGAAGAAAATCCGCCCGCAAGGGTGGTGGTCGGAAATCTTCGTCGAGGAAATCCACGCGTAGTGGACGTACAGGATCGCGAAAAAGCAGCGGACGAAAGGGCGGTGGACGAAAGAGCACTGGACGCCGGACTCGTCGCAGAACGCAATCTCCAGTGGCCCGGGTAAAGCGTGTTGCAACGGGAGTTGTGCAGCAAGCGGCCGATCTCGGCGAGCGTGCGGTCGATACCGTTACAGAATTCGTGCAGGACCGTTTCTAGGTCCTGAAGCATTCGGCAGCCGTTCACCGTCAGCGACGGCTGCCATCCTGGGACGGTCGTGTGTCCGCAGCCAGTTTTCAACCTCGCTGAACACGAATTCGCGACCAAAATCCACGGTGATGATGTGGCCTGCACCCTCGGTCCACACCAGTTTCTTTTCGCTGCTCCCAAGGGCACTGAGAGCAAAGTTTGCCACCTCAGGCGCGCAGCGCGGATCTTCACGAGACTGGATTATGAGTGTCGGAGTCGTCACAACTGGAAGTGATCTTCGCGCGAGCCGCACCACTTTCAGGAGCTCGAATAGCGCTCGACCCGTGATTTTTCCGTAAGCGAGATTCTTTTCCCGTTCGTGAGGATCGCGAATCGATCGGGGGTCTCTGGCGTTCAGTTCTCCGACGATGCGGCCCCACAGCCGGTGTGTCGTCGCGAGGATGCTTAGAACTCTAGGCATGCCCACATACGGCGCGATGAGCACCATCGACGGCACCTCAGCGGACTCAGCCGCGACGATCACCGCGAGTGCGGCGCCCATTGAGAGTCCCACGATCGACACGGTCTCGTGTCGAGCACGCATTGATCGATAGGCAGTCTTCGCACACTCAATCCAGTCCGAAGCACCGGATCCGCTGAAGGCGGCCATGCTCCGTCCGTGACCCGGCAACAACGGCGAGTATACGCTGTATCCTGACTTGTGAAGACGACGCGCGAGCAGCGCTAACGTTTGTGGCGTGTCTCCAAAGCCGTGCAGGAGGAGCACTCCCGGGGAGCCCTCCTCCTGCAGATCGATCGTTTGCGCGCCGCGTACGACAGGCGCTGCTTCAGCGCTCAGTTTCGTGTTTCCCGTCCACCATCAAGACGGTGATAGTTCCCTCGTGACGGAAATGCCGGCTTCGGTATCGTGTCCATTTCCGAGATTGGCGGAAAGCGAGCCGGGCTCGATCAGAAAAGTCATTCCTCTCCGCTCCGCGATTCCCGCCGAAACGAGTCGACTCAGAGCCAGCGCAATGGATTCCCTTGTTGCGCCGACCATTTCGCACAATAACCTGTGATGATTGTTCTCCAGCTTGAGACGCCCATCATCTGCGGTGAAGCTCCGATCAGTACTGAGATGCGTCAGTGTAGAAACCAAACGCTGATCCACGTTCAGCGCCGCGAGCTCGTGCAATTTTTCGAGCAGATAAGCGCGTTCAGACATTATTTGCGAAAGTAGCGGCAGCGTCTGCGCAGGTTGCTCCCTCACGAAGGCGCGGAATTGCGCGCCGGTCAGAAATAGAGTCTTCGTTTCTTCCGACGCGCTTGCATCGGTGACGTAATGACTGCTGGGAGACAGACCTTCGCTGCCGAATGTCTGACCAGACGTGGCGATGACTGGCACGAACCCGCGCCCTACCTTGATCTTATTGCGCAGTACGATGTGCCCGTCCAACACTATGAAAACGCCGTCCGCCGCTGCACCACGCTGGTAGAGTTGAAATCCGCCCGGCCAAGTTGCCTTCGCTCCGTAGGCGGCAATCGGAACTATTTCTTCCGGGTTGAGACGTGCGCGCCTCGCCCCTCGCTGCGTATTCTGCATCAACTCTCGTCCATCCTTGCTCTCGTCAATCAGAATGCATCGCAATGTCCGGGCCCATAACAGAGCGACTCATGTCATCCGCGTTTCACTTGTTGTGTAGCAATCCTGCTGCCATCTGCAGAGCGTGCGTCGCGGCATCGAAGCGTCGAGCCAGATCTGTTAGCTCCTTGCCGACCGCTGCTTCATCTCCCGTGCGAATTGCTTCGTTCACCGACGGAAGTGTCATCGTGGAATACCCGTTATTCTCGTCGGAAGCGTAAATCAAATTTCTGAACCACGGACGCGTCACCAAACCACTCGGCCGTGTAAGCTGACGTTCAACTTCGAGAAGCTGGGCATTTACCTGCTTCGCGTTCGACGGTGAAATCCCTCCGGCAAGAGCTCGATCTCGCGCCGCAGCAAAAGCAGTTGCTGCGGTTGCCATCTTTCCAATCGCATTCGATAGTTCGACAGCGGACACTTTCCAATGCTTTTCACTGATCGCCTGTCCGACCTGCGATGTGAAGCGCTGCATTGTCCGCGCATACTCCACGTAGTCGTACGGAAGTATTTCTGCGTTTGAAATACGCAGGAGTGTCGCGGCGGCAATTTTGGCGTTCGTTGCGTGATACTCGAAATGCGGATCGCCGAATTTCGACATCCAATGGTACGAGTCGTACGCCGAATGATAGACGCCTTGTGGTCCGCCGAATCCCCAATCGGCGATCGGTATGCCCAGGTGGTTGTAGAAGCCCGCGAAGTCGGAACCGCCTCCTGGATCTCCCATCTGTGGTTCGAGCGTATCAGCGGAGAGATTTGCCCCCTTCCGCCACACATCGTAGACGCTTCCTTTCTTGCTTGGATCGGGTACTACGCGCGCGACATCGCGGAGCAATGGCCGAAGTGACGGCGATCCACCGGCGCCGAAGTTGGGTCCCTGCGCAACGTCATCCTGATTCAGATATGCGACCGCGCTCCGGGTAAGCCGCAATGTATCGTCCTCGACAAATTCGGTGGAACCGAGAAGACCCCATTCCTCCGCATCCCACGTTGCGAAAATAATCGTACGCTTTGGCCGATTGCCCGCCCTGACTTGCTCCGCAATCGCGCGCGCTGATTCGAGCACGCTTACAGTTCCGCTCACGTTGTCGGCGGCACCAGGTCCCCACGCATCCCGATGACCGCCAACTAGCACGATCTCGTCTGGAAATTCGGACCCGCGCACCATTCCGAAAGTGTCCCAGATCTGCTTGTACGGATGGGTCGCGGCGTCCGTAGTGACCGCCATTCGCGCCTGCACTGGGCCCGGACCGACGTGGTATCTAAATGGAAGCCCGCCCTGCCATGACTGTGGTATGGCGTTTCCGCTCAATCCGCGTAGCAGTTCTGCTGCATTGCCGTACGAAATCGGAAGGACGGGGATGTGCGGGACATCCATGTCTGCGATGGGTATCCGCTTGGCTCCTTGCGTGCTCGGGTATCCGGGAGTACTCGGATCTCCATCGGGATTCATGACGCTTCCACGTTGAACGCCTTGCGCCGGACGCATTGGGCCGATTGGATAAACATCACCGCGCACATAGCCGTCGTCGGCCGGATCACTGTAAATAATCAGCCCGAGCGCGCCGTGTTTCTCAGCCTCCCGCGCTTTGATTCCTCGGTACGATCTGCCGTAGCGCGCTACCGCAATCTTCCCTTTCACCGAAACGCCCATCGAATCGAGCTGCGCGTAATCCTCGATCAAACCGTAGTTCACGTAAACGACTTCGCCCCGAACGTCGCCGGCGGCGCCGTAGCCATTGAACGGCATCACCTGTGGGAAAGAAAAAGAAGTAGTGTCTTCGGGTACCGCGCCTTCTTTGAGAGTGAGTTCGATCGGATTCGGCGCGATCCTCCAGATCTGCGCGCTTAACGGATGCGGCATCCAGACGGTGTACGTGCGTACTTCCGTCTCGAGTCCCCACGATTTCATCTGGTCGATTACGTAATCGCGCGTCCTCGCCTGTGCGGGAGTGCCCGCCATGTGCGGCTGAAGTGAAAGGAACCGTGATTCCGCCGACGCCCGGGACGCTGAAGGTCGCACGATCGCGTCAGCCTCGGTGGCGCGTTCAACTGCGGCTGCTTGCTCCGAATACCCCGGCATCGTCTGTGCGCGTAAAGGAAGAGCAGCAACAAACGCTGCCAGATAAAAGATTCTGCTCATGGATCTGACATCCGTTCCGAGTGTGGGGGGCTTGCTGTCGTGGTCGTTTCAGTCGTCGAGGTGCTCGAGGGCAGACCTGATGGCGCCCCGGAGTCTTTCTTCTCCCTCAGGTCCGGCTGCAACTGCGGCAGCAAGCGAGTTGAATTTGGAGAGCATCTCCGATTCGACAAATTTTTCGGTGTCTCGTACGCCGAGAGATTCGAGTGATCTTATGGCCAGACGCCTGAGAAGTTCTAGCGTGGACTGGTCAAGCTGTTTTATGGATTCCGGTCGCGGAGCAGGAGTACTTGCTGATCGATCGCGGCGACGGCGCGGCGCGTCCAGCAGAGCCGAGATCGATGCCAGTTTTACGACGAATGATCCGGGCGAGTGTTCTCGCCATTCGGTCACTACTCCGCGCCTCCTCAACAGCGGCAGCAGCGAGAGAATTGATTGTCTTATCGCGGACACGCCGCCAGGACTTTGATTGCCGCGACCTGTGACGACGAGCACCTCGGCCGCGCGGCTGATTTGGCGCTCACGCAACCACGCCTCGGTGCGAAAGCGCGCATCGGCCGCCGAAGGCAGCGATTCGCGGAGATTCAGTATGTTCTTGGTCCCGAACTCGGACTCGTCAAACGCCCTTAGGACTGAATGAAGAGAAACCCTACCTGATCGCATTCTTCAGCACGTGCCCGTCGAGTTTTTCAAGCGGTGTCACATGTACGAGTGCGGCGAGCGTCGGGGCCATGTCCACTACCCTGGCAAACTGGTTATAGTGACCAGGCGCAACTCCTTTTCCGTAGAATATGATCGGCACTCGCGCATCCGAGTCGTTGGGGCTGCCATGTTGTGCGTTGGTGTCGCTGACCCAATAGTTGTAAGGCGCAAGCGACACAACCAGCGAAGCGCGATTGTCGTCGGAAAACATGTGCAGCCAGCGGCGCGCAATTCTATCGTTGACGGTGTCCGCCTTCTTGAGATCGGAGATCCTATCCGCTCGCGCCACGCCCGGAACTTTTAGGAACACGGCGCGAACCGCACGTACGACTGAGTCCACCTTCACACGTGCGTCGGTCAGTGCCGAGTGGTCGAGATGCAGAACTCCTGAATCGAACGTGAATCCATTGCCTGAGTACGTCCACGCCTCATTATGGAATCCGCGTCCTCTTACGCCAGCTGCCTGAAGAGAGTTGCTCAAGTTTTCGAGCACCGGGCGCGGGTCGACGCGAATGGCTCCCGCGTTCGGATCGTGATCGTGAACCTCGGGGAACGGCGTCAACCCGTGATCACCCGTAAGTGCGATGACGACGTCGCTCGGGTTGCGAATACGAAACAGCGAATCTAGAAACACTCCGAGCTCCCGATCCACCCTCAGAATCTGGTCGTGGATTTCCCGGGAATCCGGTCCGAAGCGATGACCGATGGCATCAGTCGTTGAGAGAGACACGGCAAGTAGATCCGTCTCTGGTCCTTCGCCCAGATGAAGTGCATTCAGTCCGGTCATCGCGAAATTGAGCGTCAGCTCGTCCATCCACGGATAACCCCCCAGTGATCGAGCCGCTGCACCAGGCGAAGTTGGGCCGGCATGAGGGAACATGAAATCCTTGCCGCCACTCTCTACGGGCACGCTGTCCGGCTCGCGATAAGCGCGCTCCGGGAGAAGAAGCTGCCACGCCTTTCCCGTATACTGAGCGCTCAGATGTCTGTCGTTAAACGCAGTAACCCATGCGGGCACGCTCGCGCGATAATAAGTGCTGGTCGTGAAATTTCCACTCGGCGAATACCAGAAGACCTCCTGCCTGGATCGCCCGATAGGTAGAATCGCCGCGCGGTCTTTCCTCGATACCGAAAGCACTTTGGTGCGGGCATCCTTTGCTATCAGCCAATCCGTCAAAGTGGTTCCGTGGAATCGCATCGGTGACGCGCCCGGACCAGTTGCTTCAACAAGACTTACCGTGCTGTCGTTCACACCAGCCGTGTTCATGATGATGCCCGTATGGACAGGGAACCGCCCCGACATCGTAGCTGAGTGGCCAGGCGCTGTTTCAGTAATCGCGTGATCCTGAAATCCGTTCGTGAACACCGCGCCACCTTTGTAAAGTCTGCCCAACCCTCCTGTCAGCTGATCCTGGAAGCGCGGGAGGTAATCAGCGCGCATGGCGTCGATCGTGATGAAGACCACGAGCTTGGGAACCTTCGCGGACTTTGTTTGTCCGTTCGCTGATGTTGCGGTGACCAGACCAACCAGGATGGCAAGAAAAAATCGGACGCGACGCATTAGCATGATATCGAACGAAATGAGGTTACTTGCACTGTGCAGGTGCACCCGCCGAAAGTCCGAACGCAGTTGTAACCGCGATTCGCCAGCCTTCGCCTGTCTTAACGAAGATCCGCTCGGATACGCCGCTCGAAGTAGTGTCGTTCTGAGTCACCGTGTAACAATAGGTGCCATAGACCACGCCGGGCTTGATAGGAAGAACGCGAAGGTTCCGGGCGATCAGTGTGTCTGGCCATGTAGAGTCACGGCGCGCACTCCACGTACTGTAACCAAGTTCGAGTCCGCCGGGCCCGTTCCGGGCGAGCTGGTCCGTATGGAGGTACGTCGATAAATACCGGACTCGATCGCGCTTGTGGATTGCGTCGATATTTTCCTCGAAGACGCGGCGCGCTTCAACTGTGTCCGAACGCGCACTCTGCGCGACCGATGACTCGCCGGATCCAGGCGTGGGTGCACACGCAATCGTCGCGAGCCAACACGTGTGAAAAACTAGTTGACCCCACCGCGTTCTAGTCGATGTCATGCATCTTGGGCCGAGTTATCCGATATGTTAACCGGCGAGACGATAATCGGCGAGCCCGGTGTTACCCTAGTGCGCGATGATTTTTGCTATGATGGAAAGACCGCGCACCAAATCGTCGCGATCGATTATCAGTGGAGGAAGGATTCTTAGCGTGTGCTCGCCGGCCGTGAGCAGCAGAAGCCCTTCGTCCCA
The DNA here is from genome assembly GCA_035643845.1 of Gemmatimonadaceae bacterium. Classification (GTDB taxonomy): domain Bacteria; phylum Gemmatimonadota; class Gemmatimonadetes; order Gemmatimonadales; family Gemmatimonadaceae; genus UBA4720. Next base: position 11,658 of record DASQPS010000351.1, read on the forward strand.
TCCACGTCTAACCACATCGCCTGCGGATTCTACGATATCGAGGCCCCAGATAAGGCCCGTGCCTCGTATAGCGCGGACCTTGCCCGACCGTTTCCCAATCGTCTCGAGCTGTTCGCCAAGCCACGCTCCGTTCTCGCGCACTGATTCGAGAAGTGCATCATCCGAGAGGCGATCCAAAACGTGTGACGCGATTGTCGATACGAGTGGGCCTCCTCCGAAGGTCGTGCCGTGATCACCAGGCTGGATCGCGGCGCTGATTTCTCTGGAAACGAGGACTGCTCCCATGGGCAATCCGCCAGCTAGCGGCTTTGCAAGAGTGAGCATATCCGGCACGACCCCGCTCAGCTCGTAGGCGAAGAGATGCCCGGTTCGACCAAGTCCGCACTGGATCTCGTCGAAGATCAATGCTATCTCGCGCTTCGAAGTGAGTGTCCGTAAGGCTGCCAGGAAAGAGGGATCGAGAACACGAACGCCTCCCTCCCCCTGCACCGGCTCAACTATTACAGCGGCGACTGTTTCTTCATCCAGCGCAGTGTCGAGATCAGCCAGATCGCGCTCACAAATCGAGACGCCGCCCGCAAGCGGGCGAAATGGAGCACGATAAGACGGCCTGTCTGTGGCCGCGAGTGACGCGAACAGTCTCCCGTGAAAGCTCCCCCGCAAAGCGACGATCTCTACTTTGGCGTCGGTGCCGATTTTTCTCGCCCATCGTCTGGCAAACTTGAACGCGCCTTCGTTTGCCTCCGCCCCGGAGTTACAGAAAAAGACTTTCGATGCAAACGATCGGTCTACGAGTTTCGCTGCGAGTTCTTCGCCCGGCGACGTCCGATAAAGATTGGAAGTATGAATCAGTCCGGTGCTCAACGCGCCGTTGATGGCTCGAGCGATCCCGACGTCGCCGTATCCGAACGCATTCACGGCTATTCCACTGGCGAAGTCGAGATACCGCTTTCCATCGGCATCGATCAGTTCCACGCCTTCGCCCGAAACGAATTCCATTGGCGCTCGCTTGTAGGTGTCGAGGAGCGCAGTCTCTGCGGCGGGGTGAGTCTGAGTGGTTTTCTCTTCGAGCGGCATTGTGATGCTCGTCATGATGGAACGCCCTGAAATTGAGTGACAAGAGTACCGCACGCGTCATCGACGAGTCCGGAAAGACCACTGATTCGTACGCTGCCCACTCCCGACGATAGAGCATTTTTCGCTGCTTCGAGTTTCGCGGCCATGCCCTCGACAGCGATCCCGTTTTCGATTAACGACTGCGCCGATTCCGTGGATAGAGTTTTTATTACCTCGGACCCTTCACCGCGCACACCGTCAACGTCTGCGATCAGCAACAACTCCTCCGCTTGTAGTGCTCCGGCGATCGCGGCTGCAGCATCGTCACCGTTCACATTCAGGGCGCCGCCTGCCGGACTTCCACCGTCGAAGGAAACCGGGGAGATAATGGGAAGATTTCCACCGTGCATAAGAGCTCTTAGCAACCGCACGTTCACGCTGATTACGCGACCAGCGAAACCCAGGGACGTAGAATCGATAGTCTCGGCCGCGATCAGCGCACCATCCTCGCCGGACAATCCGACCGCCGGTACGCCCAACGTTAAAAGTTGGTTCACGATCCTCTTGTTCACGACACCCGAAAGGACCATCCGCAGCAAATCGAGATCAGCTTTGGAGGTGACTCTGCGTCCACCGACGAATTCCGGTTTGCGGCCAAGAGTACGCTGCATCGCGGATACTTCGTCCCCTCCCCCATGCACCACGCAGAGCGAGCCTTCGGCGGCCCTCCATGCCTGACCAAGCAGAGCGAGAACCCGAGGATCAGCCTGAGCGCGGCCTCCCAGCTTTATAACACGCGTCACGCAGGCAACCCTCTTTGCTCGCTGAGACCAAGGAGAAGATTTGCATTCTGCAGCGCCTGACCGGCGGCGCCTTTTACGAGGTTATCGATCGCGGAGATGATAACCAGCGTCGGTTGCGCCACGTTCGCGGCTTTGGTGACACTCATACGTATGACGTTGCGCCTGACTACATCGCGGAGCGATGGCGGTCCCTCTGCTATCTCGACGAAGGGTTCTCCGGAATAACAATCACGCCATAAAGAGGCGGGATCGTCGGAATGCGATTTAATAGGTACAGTTATGGTCGCGAGAATTCCGCGAGCGACCGGAAGAAGGTGTGGAGTAAAGACGATATCCGTTTCCGTTCCTCCCAGTTCGCGGATCACGGCTCGCATCTCAGCGACGTGGCGGTGTTCGTTGCCAACCGAGTAAGCCCGAAAGTCTTCCGCTACTTCGGCAAAGAGAAGAGCTGGCCTTGCTGAATAGCCCGCGCCCGTAACGCCGCTGGCGGCGGACACGTTGATGGTGGCGCCGGGTGCCATCCAGCGTTCTGTAAGAAGCGGAGCAATCGCCAGCAGGACAGCGGTCGGATAGCATCCCGGGTTAGCAACTATTTCCGCTCCGGGAATTCGTTCACGCATCAATTCCGTGAGCCCGTACGGGGTGTCCTGCGCCAGTTCGCCTGCACCGGGCCGAAAATCCGAGGACAGGTCGACCACTCGGGCGCCGGTCGATCGCGCGGCACGGACCCATTTCGCCGATGCGCCATGGGGAAGAGCGGTGAACACGATTTCGGCACTGCCCAAAGGAGCGTCCTCGGTAGCGACGTATGTGACCTCTGCGCTTCCCATCCTGGCGCGCTGGCCACGCTGCTCATTGGCCGATGCGAACGCGAGCTCGAGGTCCGGGTGCCGCGAGATCAGTGCGCACAGCTCCCGACCCGCATAGCCGCTGGCGCCCAGGACCCCGACCGGAACTTTATGCATAAACAATGCATAACATTACACGCAGTACGAGTCAATGATCCGTGTTGCTGCCTCGCGTGTTTGCCCGCGAAGTGCTAAACTCAGCGTCAATGGCCAATAAGCGCGAACGCCACGATACCATTCTCGAGATCGTCGAGTCCCGAGTCGTAAGCAGCCAGGAGGACCTCCGCAAACTCCTTTTGCAGCGAGGCTGGGATGTGACCCAGGCAACTCTCTCCCGCGATCTGCGCGAGCTGCGGCTTGCGCGCGTGCCAACACCGGAGGGCGCCCGATACGCCATCACCGATGGAAGCATTGAGGAAAGCCGGGCGGCGCTGGATACTCTGCTGCCACAATTATTCCTCCGCCTTGACGGGGTTAGCGAGATGCTCGTGCTCCGCACCGTTCCAGGCGGAGCCCAACCAATAGCGGCAGCACTGGACGGTGAGGGGTGGTCCGACATACTGGGGACAGTCGGCGGGGATGACACCATTTTGATCATCTGCCGCTCCGTCGCAGCTCGCGACCGCGTAATGCGGCGGCTGCGGTCCATGGCCGGAGAGCCCTCGTAAGCATTGACGGAAGGGGCCCGACCGCTTAAATATTCAGTAATTCTGAATACTTATTGAGGCACCCGTGATCCGCACAATTGCTCTTGCCTATTCTGGTGGGCTCGACACCTCCATCATCGTTCCCTGGCTCAAGGAGCGCTACGGCGCTCGCGTAGTCTGCGTCGCAGCCGACATCGGCCAGGGCGACGAGCTCGAGGGCGTGCGCGCTAAAGCGATCGCTTCAGGCGCGGACGAATGCTACGTCGAGGACCTGCGACAGGAGTTTGTGGAGGATTTTGTCTGGCCCACTTTGAGGGCCGGCGCCATATACGGCCGCAAATATCTCCTCGGCACCTCGATGGGTCGCCCCCTCATCGCTCGCAGACAAGTAGAAGTTGCGCGTCGGGTCGGCGCGGATGCCCTCGCGCACGGGTGCACGGGAAAAGGAAACGACCAGGTTCGCTTTGAGCTCACTTATGCCGCCTTCGCACCCGATCTACCGGTCATTGCTCCGTGGCGCGAGTGGAACATCCGGAGTCGCGAGGACGCCATTGCGTATGCAGAGTCCCACAAAATCCCCGTAGCCGCCACGCGGGATAAAATCTATTCGCGCGACAGAAATATCTGGCACATCTCGCACGAAGGTGGCGCTCTCGAGCAGCCGTCAGTTGCACCACCGGCGGATTTATTCATGCTCACATCTTCGCCCGAAAACGCGCCGGATCTACCTGAGGATGTCACGATCGGCTTCCGCGCCGGGACTCCCGTCTCCGTCGACGGATTAGAGCTCGACCCCGTGAGTATCGTCTCGAAGTTGAATAAGATCGGCGGCCGTCACGGCGTCGGTCGAATCGATCTGGTGGAGGATCGCTTGGTGGGGATGAAATCCCGCGGAGTCTATGAGACCCCCGGCGGAACCCTTTTGTACTCGGCCCATAGCGAGCTCGAACAGTTGGTGCTGAACAGACGCACGCTCGCGGCAAAGGATCTCATCGCGCCGCGTTACGCCGATCTTGTCTACGAAGGTCGTTGGTGGACCACCGAGCGTGAGAGCTACGATGCATTCGTGAACGTCACTCAGGAAAGGGTCAGCGGGTCTGTCACGCTGCGGCTCTACAAGGGAAACGTATCTGTAGCGGGCCGCGAGAGCGCGCATGCTCTCTACGATGAGCGTTTCGTGACCTTCGGTGAGGACGACGTTTATCAGCAGAGTGATGCAGCGGGATTTATTCGACTCTATGGTCTATCCGCACGCGTTCGCGCCATTCGCGACCAGGAGCTCGCGGCCGCACAGGCCGAGGCGCAAAGTACCCGCGAGGCTCGCCAGTCCGCGACCTTGGCCATAGCCTAAGCCGCCACTGATGTCAGACCACGTTTCGCATAAGCTCTGGGGCGGCCGTTTCGCTGTGCCAACGGCGGCGGCCCTTGACGCACTCAATCGCTCCATCGGTGTGGACTACCGGCTATGGCCGTTTGACATTGACCTCTCGCGCGCGTGGTCAGTAGCCCTGTGGGGAGCAGGCGTACTGACCTTGGATGAAAGCAAGAAAATTGAACACGGCCTCACTGTTGTGGCGGAGAAGCTCTCCAAGGGAGCGACTGCGACGCTATCAGACGAGGACGTGCACACATTAATCGACCGAATGCTCCACGAAGAAATCGGCGAGATCGCGTCGAAACTGCACACCGGTAGGAGCCGCAACGACCAGGTTGCAACCGCAACCCGGCTGTGGTCCATGGACGCATGCGGAAAACTCGATGCAAGCATCCGGTTACTACAACAAGTGATGCTGGACCATGCGGAGAAGCTCGAGGCCTTCCTCATGCCGTCCTATACGCATCTCCAGCGTGCTCAGCCGGTTTCGGCTGCGCACTGGATGCTCTCGCACTTCTGGCCCCTCGAACGCGACCGGGTTCGAATCGCATCAGCATCGCGTGCTGCTGCCACGTTGCCCCTTGGCTCCGGCGCCATCGCCGGCTGCGCATTTCCTATCTCACGTGTTTTACTCCAGGGAAGTCTGGGGTTCGGCTCTGTCTCGCAGAACAGCATTGATGCGGTTGGCGATAGGGATTTCGCCGCTGAGGTGTTATTCGCGGTCACGATGGCGGCCACGCATCTGTCGCGGCTCGCCGAAGATCTCATCATCTACGGATCGAGTGAATTCGGGTTTGTCCAGTTTGGCGACGCGTTCACGACCGGTTCCAGCATGATGCCGCAGAAGCGCAATCCCGATGCGCTCGAGCTCGCGCGGGGCTCGGGCGCACGCGCGATCGGCGATCTCACGACGCTGCTTTCAACGCTCAAGGGTCTGCCGAGCGGCTACAACAAGGACCTCCAAGACGATAAGCGTGTGCTGTTCGATGCAGTCGATACGATCCTTCTTGTCCTTCCGGCAGTGGCCGGCGCGCTGCGTGAAACCCGTTTCAACGCGAAGCGAATGCGCGCAGCGCTCTCGAGCAGCATGATGGCCACCGATCTTGCGGACTACCTCGTAACCAAGGGAGTTTCTTTTCGCGAGGCGCATGCTGCAATCGGCGCGTTGATTCGCGAGAGCGAGCGTGAGGGCTGCGAACTCGACGCTCTACCGATATCCTCGTTCAAATCCGCGCATCCGCTCTTTGGCGAGGACGCTCTGAACTGGCTTGAGCCCGCAAGGTCCGTATCGAGACGCGAGGTTCCTGGCGGCACCGGCCCCGGGTCTGTACGCGCGCAGCTGCAGAGTGCCCGTCAAGCTCTTTGGCCCGTAACCGAAGCGGCACGCGGAAACGAGCTGGTACTCCGGGTGGTGTAGCAGGATTCTTCCGCGAGAAAGCCTGAACTCCGGCAGGCTAGAACATCAGCCCGATGGTTATTGGAACGAAATGAATCACTCCTCCGTCTGCCGGTGCACGACGAATAAAGTGGTATCTCGCTTCCAAAAAGCCCGCCGCGGGACCTAGCCCGAACGTCAGTCCTGCACCGCCGTTTAGTCCGGGATCAGTTTCAGATTTTGACCCGGCGACGTCGAGCCGTGTGTTGTAAAACCCGCCGCCTGCAATTACGTAGCTTTTCACACTCGCACCGGCAACTGTGTAGATCAGGTTGCCGAGTATGCCAGTGATTCGAAAACTGTTGCTAGCGCTTCCTGACGGTGGGAAGTTGAGGTCGCTTCGCGGGAGTCGATTATAGATGCCATCAAATCGAACCCCAATCGGAAGTTCGGCTACTCCCAATGCAAGCGCGACGATTCCGCTAACGCCTGTGTTCTGCGTGTCTTTCAACTTGCCAACGGGTATGGCTGCGCCACCGCCGATTGCAAGGGCGTAGGTTTTCTGCGCAAAGGCTGCAGAAGTAGTGGCGCCAGAGAGGAGGCCCGCCACGGTGATTGCTACCAGAAAGCGCTTCATTTGCGAGCCCAGCAACCGTTATTGGGGAGTGATAGGAGCCAATATAACGAGACACGGGTCTTGCGGCAGCGCAAAAACACATTAGGCATTGCGGCCAGACCATGAATTATCCTAATATTATAGGATAATTTCATGGCTAGAGCATATACCCTTGCCACAGCTGCACTTGCGCTTGGCACGCCACCCAAGTGGCTGGACAATATCCTCTCTCACCACCACGTTCTTGGCGTTGAGCAAGAACGCCAAGGTATTGCACGCCGACTCAGCATAGATGGGCTTCTGGTCCTCGGCGTCGCTCTCATCTTAATGCGCGAGATTGGGCTCCCAGCTCGCCGAGCGATCGAGACGGCTCAGTATCTCGCGAAAAACAATGGCATCTACAAATTTGAACAACTCTCCTTGTCAATTGACCTAAACGCGTTTCGCGACGAGCTGCTCGGGAAACTCGAAAGTGCCGTCGAAATTGCGCCCGTTCCCAAACGTGGGCGCCCTGCTGAAAACAAAACGGGGCGTCTCGATTGAGACGCCCCGCCAGATTGTGCCAGTGAAGCCGACGTGGCTTAGGAAGCCTTCGTCACGTTCTCGGCAGCCGGACCTTTCTGACCTTCGACGATGTCGAATTCCACCGCGTCGCCCTCAGCAAGGGACTTGAATCCCGAGCCGGAAATCGCGCTGTAGTGAACGAAGCAATCCTTCTGCCCGTTGTCAGGAGTGATAAAGCCAAAGCCCTTCGCATCGTTGAACCACTTCACTTTGCCGGTCGTACGCATTCCCTGCTCCTGGAAAATTGTGTCTTGGGGAGCGGATCACGCCCGACCCTCGACAATCTGATATGCAGGTCTCGCTAACCCTGCACTGGATTTTGAGCTCGAAGCACGGGCTTTCACCCATACCCTGGCTCCACTTGGCAGAAAAAATAGCAAGGTCCTGTTGAGCAGACAATAGAGAGATTCAGGGTCCCACCCTGTGCGCTTCAGTGATGAAATATTCCGTCTCCCCAAAGCATGTTGTGGGTACACCCCTGTGCTGCTGGTACGTCAACGACACTTGTTTCCCGATGTTCTGCTCGATCACATGCGCGATCGAGTCGTTGCGCACTGTGAAGCTGAAAATTTGCGGCATGGTTCCCGGCAAGTTTGCCATTGCCAGCTCACCTTCCCAAGTCTTACATAGCCACCCCTTCTTCGAGATTTTCTGGACATACCCCGCCCGCTCGCCAGAAGCGTAGGTATAGCCGAGCGCCACCCATATCCAAAGGGCCACGATGACGGCGGGTATGAGCACCAGTGCCAACACTACTGCCAGAATTCGGTGATGCCTTTTCTTCGCTGGTGGCGGCGGAGGTGCTGGTGCCGAGACTGTATCGGGGGCGTCGCTCTGTTCAACCATCTAGGCTCCGAAGTGCTGGGAATGTGGACGGACGCATTCATATGCACTGCTTGGACCAGGGAATTAGCTTTCAAATTCATCACCCGCAAGCACACGTGACGACAGCAGTGCGCAGACAGACAGCATCAGTATCGGTCGGTGGTGTGCCGATCGGATCGGCGCATCCGATCGTCGTGCAATCGATGACGAATACGGATACAGGTGATGCCACCGCAACTGCTTTGCAAGTCGCAGAGCTATGGCGCGCCGGCAGTAAGTTGGTACGAGTAACCGTTAACAACGATGCAGCGGCGAACGCAGTACCCGAGATTGCAAGCAGGCTCGCTGATATGGGTGTCACCGCTCCGCTGATCGGCGATTTCCACTATAACGGTCACCTCCTTCTGACGCGTTTCCGCGCGGCTGCCCAGACACTCGCCAAGTATCGCATCAATCCGGGCAATGTGGGCGGAAAGAGGCGGGATGAGAACTTCCGCACCATTATCCGCGTCGCCGTCGAGAACGACAAGCCGGTCAGAATTGGAGTGAACTGGGGATCGCTAGATCAGGATCTGCTCACGTCACTGATGGACGAGAATGCACGGTCGGAGGCGAGGCACACAGCTAAGGAGGTTTATATCGAGGCGATGATCCAGAGCGCCCTCAGGTCGGCGAGCATTGCCGAGGAATGCGGACTCGCACATAACCGCATCGTCCTCTCCGCTAAAGTCTCGGGCGTCCAGGATCTCATCGATGTCTACCGCCAGCTGGCGGCTCGCTGCGACTACCCACTTCACCTCGGACTGACGGAGGCGGGGCTCGGATCGAAGGGAATAATCGCGAGCACTGCGGCGCTCTCGATCCTGCTATCCGACGGAATCGGCGACACCATTCGCGTTTCGCTCACACCCCGGCCTGGTGGCGACCGGACCGAGGAGGTCCGCATCGCTCAGCAGATTTTGCAGTCACTCGAGCTCCAGAATTTCAATCCACAAGTAACCGCTTGCCCCGGTTGTGGCCGCACTACTTCGACTTTCTTCCAGCACATGGCAGAGGATATCCAGACCTACCTGCGCGATCAGATGCCGACCTGGAAAAATCTCTATCCAGCCGTAGTAGATATGAAAGTCGCGGTGATGGGTTGTGTGGTTAACGGGCCTGGTGAATCCAAGCACGCGAACATAGGCATTTCGCTGCCCGGCACTTTCGAAGACCCGAAAGCGCCCGTCTACATCGATGGAAAGCTCGCCGTGACGTTGAAGGGCGAGGCTATCGTCCCGGAATTTTTGCGACTCCTGGACGACTACGTCGAACGCACTTACGGCAAGGCAACCGCGGGCGTGACTGCCTAAGTAGCGGCGAGGGTCGCCAGCTGCTCCGACACTTGGTCGAGCTCAGTCATGATCGGAGCTGAGAAACCGACCTCCCCAAGCCTTTCATAAACTTGACGGTACCAACGAGCGGTCGCCGCGCGCCCGGCGCTGAACCGATTCCAGACAGTTTCCCGGTCGACCGTTCGTCGGAGATCCGCAACGATAGAAGATGCATTGTGGATTTTGTCCGCCGCGCAGACCCATCGGGCCTCTACGCTCGCGTCGGCTAGCCGAGCCAGATAGTCGGCCTTTCGTTCATCAGAGGATAGCTCGACACCTTCATCATCATCGCGCCGGTAAGTCACGGCTAGAACCGTGTCCAGAACTTTGGATCCGAACTTATCCCCGATGCGCTGTTCGAGCATTTCGCGAGTGTATCCGTCACGAATGCAATCTTCTATGACGTCGTGCAGAATGCCCGCTACTACTGTCTCATTTTCGCACCCATAGCGGGTGAGAATAATTGCCACGTTCGCCGGATGCGTGAGGTATGGCAGCTTTGTTCCTTTTCGAACCTGCCGATCGTGATGCTTCGCGGCAAATGCAAGCGCGTGATTAATAACATCCGAATATCCCGAAACTGTCATCTCCTCATCTTTGCGAAACGCGATACGAGAAGTTCGAGGCCGTGTTGATCCTCCTCATCAAATGCGTCGAGTCGCTCGGAATCTATGTCGAGAACAGCCCTCAGATCACCCGACGGGCCCAGGACCGGAACCACGATCTCCGATTGTGATCTTGCATCACAAGTGATGTGGCCTGGAAACTTGGAGACGTCCGGAACGACGATCGTTCTCAATTCAGAGGCTGCGATTCCACACACTCCACGACCGAAAATTATCTCCAGGCATCCGAGCGAGCCTTGATATGGGCCAACCCGCAATAAGGCGTCAGGCTCAGCGACCCGGTAGAACCCCGTCCACAGATATCCGAACGCATGATGGATCAATGCAGCAAGCGTGGACATCATAGTAATCTCGTCTGTCACGCCGTCGAGAATCGCATCCGCGTGACTCGCGAGCTCCTCGTACGCCCGCCCCTTAGCGATGCCTCGCAAATCCGGGATGGATTCCGCCATCAGCTACTGCGCAGTTGCAAGCTCGGGCTGAAACGCACCTGACTGACGAGCCGAGCCGAGCATCTCCTCTCTGGTTTCGAGCTGCGGCATTTCCGCGTCCCACAGCACCAGGCCGTGAATGCGCATGTCCGCCCCACGCAAAGAATCCACGGCGCTCTTTAGACCTCCAACCGTCGTGTGAGCGATCCTGGCGCAAAGTATTACGTCAGGCGCGGGGATGATGCTGCTCGAACTTCGCTGTACGTAGCTCGTGGGCGCTGCGATGATGATGAAGTCGTATCGACGCTGCATTCGGGCGAGCTCTTTCTTTACTTCCTCCACGACGTTCGATTCCGGAGCGCCTGAGCGTCTCGTGCCGCTGGGCAAAACATCCAAAGGACGATCGCGGCCGATCGTAGTCGGTACGATTGCTTCAGGCCAGGTGGCGTTTCCTGTGATGATCCCCGAGAGACCCGGGTCGGGCCGGATGCGCAAGACGCTTGCTACGCTGCATGTCGTTGGATCAACGTCGACGAGGAGCGTGCTCCTCGCCTCGTACGCCGCAGATGCCGCGAGGTTCGCCGCGATAGTCGCGACTATGCCCGGATCATCTCCTGTGATAGTAACGATAGGCACGCTCGCTTCGACGGCCGCGATATGGAGATAGAGCGTTCGGTAACTTTCGGAGACGACATCTATCAAAGGCGGGGCTTCGACATCTGCCTGACGTCTACTTCGCTCGACTACCACTTCCGGCGGTCTTATGACGGTGAGAACCCGTGCGCCGCTCACCTGCTCGGCTTCTCGCGGATCAGCGATATGCGGCCGTTTGAGTTCCGTTCCGAACGACGCCGCGAACCCGACTGCAAGGGCGAGCACGACTGCCGCTGCCAACATGGCCCATGGAGGCGCTCCCACATTTGCGAGCTCTCTCGCACGCGCCGTTTCGCGGTCGATCTGCAGGCTTTTTTGTCTTATTTGATCGAGTTGCCGGGAGGCGGCGGTGTAGCTCTGCTGCGCAGCTGCGCGCTGAGCGAGCAGTCTGACAGTGTCTACAGTTATAACCGGTTTGACAACAGGCGCCGCCGTGGGACGAATCAACGCCAGCTTGCCCCTGATCTCACCTCTCTTGGCGTCAGCGATGGCCTGTATTGATCTGCCGATGGCATTGGCTCTGGAAGTGAGCGCGAGGTACACAGGATCAACGGTGCCTACAGCCCCAAACGCGTTTCGATCGCGTTCGATGTCGGCGAGCGAGTCCAGCAGTACTCTCACTTTGGGATCCGCTGCAACCGTTGGAGACGCAGCCAGAGCTCGGTATGAGGTTGGCAGCGGAGCGTTCTCCGCACGATCGATCAAGCGGTTGAGAGTCGCAAGTTCGCCGCTCAGGGAGTCGCGTTGCGCGCGTACAGCCGGAGGGAATGTATCGATGAGTGTCGCCGGAACGGGCGCAAGTGCGCGACGCGTCGCGTCTAGCACGGAATCCGCCGACGTCATTTCTGCGAAGAACCGATCTCTCGCTGCAGCGGTGGGCCCGGAGTCTGTTTTCGTTTCGATTTGGGCCGCAACAGCCATCGCTTTCCGGGAGGCATTTCGCGGAACCAGAACGAACGCTATGAGCGCGGCGATGAAAACGGTGCCGCCCACTATTCCGAACACAACAACGCGCCTCAGGGCATTTCTGGCGCGCGCCGCCATCCAGAGATAGGCCGAGCCGCCGCTCATCCGCGCAATGCTATGAACGTTCATCGCTCAAAAGATCTAATGGGTACAACTTGCACGCGAGAGTGCGTTCTGACGGAGAGCCTCTACGTAAGAAAAAAAACCGGTTCTTCGGACGGATAATACAATCTAAGCGCCGCGGAAGAGGCTTAGACAAGAAGACGGCGGGGACGTGAGTCCCCGCCGTCTTTCAATCGGAATGAGCTACTGGACGGTAATCACGCCTTTCATTCCAAGCGCAAGATGGGGAACACAATGGAAGGGGTACTGGCCGGGCTTTATGTTTGCGAAGGATACGGTAACCGCATCGCCGGGATTCATCTTCATGTTGCTGGACAGTTCTCCCATCTTATCTGTCCCCATATTCGCGTCCAGCTGCGGCTTCACGTCTGCGGGGATGGTCGCTGCATCAAAAGCAACGTTGTGCGGTCCGCCGCTTACGACGGTGAACTTGATGCCATCGCCTTGCTTGACAGTGATATTTGCCGGATCGAATCGGTAGCCCTTTGCATCGCCAATCATCTTCACTTCGTGGGTGGTACCTGTAATGGGAGCCATTGCCGCCGTACCAGAGCTCGTTCCGCCGGCAGTCGCCGTTGTACTAGTCGTTGTCGACGCCGAAGAGGCCGATGTATCAATTGCCACGTGAGTAGTGTCGGCGGGATTTTTTTCTCCACCGGCACAGGCACTAATCGCAACCACGCCAACAGCAACTGCCAATCCGTAAAACCGCATTTTTTCTGGCCTCCCAGAGCCGTACAATGGTGCATGAATGACCCGCCACTTCTTTTCTCTAAGATTGTGAATTTATTCACAAGCTCGAAGTCATGCAATCGCTAATCGCGTTTGGTGCGCACTTCACACTAATCGCAGCGATTCGGTGATTGCAATTCCCGCGCTCGACTTGAGAGGGGGAGCCTGTGTTCAGGTAACATCGAACTCCTACGACGAGGAGATCATTCGTATACCGGATCCGACCGGAGTCGCGCTCGCGTGGCGGCAATACGGATTCCGTCACTTGCATGTCATCGATCTTGATGCAGTCGCCGGCAGAGGTGACAACTTCGATTCGATCGAAGCCATTCTGAACGCAACCGATGCAGAAGTTCAGGTTGGCGGGGGAGTGCGAACGCAGGCCTCGATCGAAAAACTGCTCTCTCACGGAGCAGAGCGCGTCATCATCGGAACCAAAGCGCTCGAGCAACCCGATTGGATTGGCGAAATGAGCGCGCTGTTCCCGGGACGCATCATCGTCGCAGCCGATGTGCGTGACCGCAGAGTCCTTTCCCATGGCTGGACCCGCGCGCATTCGAAGCTGGTACTCGACTTGGTCGAAGAGCTCGCTGATCTCGCGCTTGCGGGCGTTTTGGTCACTGCCGTGCATCGCGAGCCAGCGTTGCTCGGCACGGACCTGCCGCTGATGGAGGATGTCGCCGAGATCGCAGAATTTCCGGTGATCGCCGCCGGTGGCCTGGGAAGCCTCGGCGATCTCCGCGCAGTCTCGGATCGGGGCGTCGCAGGTGCAATAGCAGGCATAGCTCTGTACACCGGCGCGATGGATCCTCGCACGGTTGCAGAGGAATTTGCCGAATGATCCTTGTTCTGCGGTAGTGAAGCGCTATTCGATCAAAACAGACTGATCGTCATTGGGTTCAGCTTTGACGGATCTCCCACGTAGGCAAACCGAAATCCCTTCATGTACTTCCTGGCTACACGCTGGACGGCTTCAGGGGTGATGCTTTTTAGCTCGTCGACGAATCGATCCGCCTCGCGGTAATCTCCTTCGTAGAGTTGCGAGCGCGCAATGAAGTCGGCTTGAGCGGCGTTCGTCTCGTTGTCGAGAAAATATTCCGTGATGAATTGTTCCTCCAGCTGCTTCAGGCCGACTGGGTCGAGCATCCCCTGCTGAAGATCCACTATCGCGGCTCGCATCAGCTTGAGTGTAGTGTCGGGCGCCACCGTGGACACGTATAAGCCCCCGACGGTCGCCGCGCGGTCCACGAACGGCGCGTGCACGTCGTACGTGAGGTTCTCGCGTGTACGTATTTCCGCGAACATGCGACCTGTCAGTACCGATGTGGCTACTCGGAGCGCCTGATAATCCTCGCCTTTCGCGAGCGGTCCGCTGTAGTACCCGAGGATGTAGTTAGTGGGTAGCTGACGCCGTTCCACGACTAGCGCAGTTGGTGATTCAGGTACGCGCGGCGGGGCCGTCCACGTGTATGCCCCTGCTGGAAGGTGGCCAATGGACTCATTCACCAGTCGCTCGATATGAGCGCGATCGACGTTGCCCACAACGACGAGGAGCAGCCTCGACTTCACAAATTGTGTTTGCTGATAGCTGCGTAGTGCAGCGGAGTCGAGCGCCGGAATCGAATGCTCATTGCCGACAACCGAAACCTCGTACGGGTGACCTACATAGGTGATGCTGTCAGCGAGGTAATCGGCGAGCGCGTCAGGATCATCTCGTCTTTGATTAATCGCGGAAAGGTACTGGGCTTTGACCACATTGATTTCCGACTTGGCGAGCGTCGGATGCATCACCCTATCGGCGAAGATTGCCCAGGTGGAATCGAACACTTCGGTGCTCGAGCGGATGCCGAACATGGTCCAGTCGGCACTCGGCGCTACGACGATCTCGCTACCGAGCTTAGCCATCGCGCGACGGAGAGCGTTCTTCGGGTAACGCTGTGTGCCGCGCTCGGAGACATCGAGAAGTATTGGTTCAATGCCAGCGTTTGCTTCGGTGACTTGGCGTGCGCCGCCGAGGAAGTAGAGATTCGCGGCGACGACATTATTGGCGTCGTTCTGGCGGAGAATTACGTGCACTCCGGAAACGTCGAAGCTGCTGGTAAGCGTTGTGAGCGCGACTGCGATTGAAAGCAGCATTATCGGGTTCCCGCCATTACCAGTTCTCCAGGAGCAAGATTGAGTGATTGTCTGGCATCCGGCGCGATGAGGACACCGGCGATGTGCGGTTTGCCGACGATATACTTCCGGGCGTACGCGCGCAGGTCTTCGAGTGACTGTTGTGCCATGTTGTCGACGTATCCCATGTAGTACTCGAGACTTGCGACGCTCCACCAGAAGCCAAGAGTGTGAGCGAACCCGGATGCGCGTTCGCGGTCAAATGCGGAGGTGACCGCGCGATGGGCTTTCACCGCTTCAAGTTCGTCCGATGTGAAGTAGCCCGGCGTGTCGAACTTCGCGATCTCTCCGTACAACGCCGATAGAGCTTCTCGTAATTGATTCGGCGACGTCTGACCGCTGATCGTGATCGGGCCCGTGTGATTCAGCGTATAGTAGTTGACGCCGATTGACTGCCAGAGTCCGCTGTCGACCAGCCGTTGCTGGAACTGCGACTGGGGATCGTTGAGAACGTCGGAGAACACGTCTGCTGCGTATGTTGATTTCGGATCCTGGCCGACGCTTGGACCCTGCCACTGTATCTGAATAGTTACCGCTCCCACAGGTGCTTCTACTACCACGCCTTCGCTTTTCTGGAGCGGCGGGATGGGAGGGATGGGATCCGACACGAACGGATCAGCGCTCCTGTTCCAGCTGCCGAGCTCACGTTCCGCAAGCGCAAAAACTGTCTGAGGATTGACATCACCGGCCACGATGACGGCGGAATTGTTTGGTACGTAATATTTCTTTTCAATCGTTCGCATCTTCTCGGGCGTCGTGGTCAGCACGATCTGCCGGTCACCGATGACATCTTTCCTGCTGAAGTTCCCTGGGTAGAGCTTTGCATCCATCTGCCGCGAAAGCGCGAAGAAGGGGCTCGATTCGTTGCGGTCGTACTCGCCGATGACCACTTGTCGCTCCCGTTCGAGCTCGTCCTGCCGAAAAAGCGGAGCACGGAGTGCCGCTGCGAGAAGGTGCATCCCGTCACTGAGTTTTTCGGCTGGTACGGTCATGTAGTAATTGACGCGCTCCTCCTCCGTCGTTCCGTTGAACACGGCGCCGAGATCAGACGCGCGATCCCAGAACTGATTCGGCTCGGGAAACGTGGAGTCCGCGCGGAAGAACATGTGCTCGTACATATGAGCCAGTCCTTCGTACTGCGGCGACTGGGTAAAAGAACCGTTCTTTACGTCAATCTCGATCGTCGCTAATGGGACGCCGTGGTTTTCGACCACGATCACCTCGAGGCCGTTCGCCAGAACCTTCCGTTGAATGATCTTGGTGAGTTCGGCTCTTTGTGCCTCCGCGCGCGTCGCCAGGCACGCGATGAGAACCACCAACAGAGTAGCGCAGAGACAGGAGACACCTTTTCTTTCGGACATGTCAGATTCTGGAATAGCCCGGGCAAAAACGCATGGGCAATTGATTGATCGGCTGGACAAAGAAAGGCTCAAACACAATGAGCCGCTTGCTCAATACACCACATTCAAGATCGGTGGTCCAGCCGATCTCTTTTACGATGCCACATCGGCTGATGATCTGGCAGTGGCCGTTTCCGCGGCACGGGAGTCGGGCACGGAATATTTCGTCCTCGGGCTTGGCGCGAACATCCTCGTCGGTGATAAAGGATTTCGCGGTCTTGTTATACGGAATACCTCAAGGCACCTGAAATTTTTTGACGATGGGCGGTTATGGGTCGAGAGCGGAGCGGTAATGGCAAAGCTGATACCGCAGGCTGTCGAGAGAGGATGGTCCGGCCTCGAACATTATGTAGGAATTCCAAGCACCGTTGGGGGAGCTGTCTGGCAAAACCTTCATTTTCTGTCCCCCGCGCCCCAACGAGAACGGACGATGTTCATTGCAGAGATCTTCCGGGATGCCGAGTTGTTGACCCACGACGGAAAACGATTGACTGTCGATCGGGATTACATGCAGTTCGGTTACGACACCAGCACTCTACATAAGCAGCGGGATGTCGCGCTCGCCGTGACATTCCAGCTGGACGCCGGCGATAAGGCAGTTATGCATCGCATCATGCAGGAAAATCTGAGCTGGCGCGGCGGTAAGCATCCCTGGCTCGAGTACCATCCGAGCGCTGGATCAATTTTCAAAAAGATCGAGGGCGTTGGAGCAGGTCGCCTGATCGATGAAGTTGGACTGAAGGGATTCCGTCACGGAGATGCCCAAATCTCGCACATTCATGCGAACATCATGGTTAATCTCGGAAAAGCGACGGCGAAAGACGTTCGCGAGCTCATTGCCATCGCTCAAGAAAAGGTTGAAAAGAAGTTCGGACAGCGGTTGCAGCCCGAAATAGGATTCATCGGAGAATTTTAACGTCAGGTTTCTGATAGCTGTTCAGCCTTTTCTGTAGCATCAGACCATCTCTGGATAGCTGCTTCGAGCTCACGCCGCGCCCCATCGAGTTCTCTCCCAGCCACCACAGATTTCTCTGCTCCTTCCCGTGTGGTGTAAAGCTCGGGATCTTCGAGAAGAGCCGTCAACTCTGCCACCCGCCGCTCCAGTGCGCCGACTTCTGCCTCATACATCTCCACTTGCTGGCGTAGCGCTCGGCGTGTCACTCTCACCTGCTCTCCCGCAAGTTCCTGTCGACGAGTCGATTTGCGCTCTCTCACGCGTCGCAGGGATTCCTGTTCAGCGGCGGCAACAGCAGCGGCATGCTCACGTTCCCTGC
This sequence comes from Gemmatimonadaceae bacterium, assembly GCA_035643845.1. GTDB lineage: Bacteria > Gemmatimonadota > Gemmatimonadetes > Gemmatimonadales > Gemmatimonadaceae > UBA4720. Next base: position 29,521 of record DASQPS010000351.1, read on the forward strand.
TTTGTTCTTCCCACTCGCCAAAGGAACCGGGGTAGTCGGTTATGTGTTGCTCGTGAAGAACCCATACTCGGGATGTCAGAGATTCAAGGAGGGTGCGATCGTGGCTCACGAGAAGGATC
>DASQPS010000352.1:0-10185 GCA_035643845.1 Gemmatimonadaceae bacterium
GACCCCCTCCGCGAGACGATCACCGAAATGGCAAAGGCGCTTCCTTCGACTGCCGCAACCGTTGCGAAGGCTACGTCAGCTGTGACGAGACCGATCGCGGATGGAGTTGAGTCCATTCCCACTTCGGTCGTGCGCGCGACCGCGCACGAAGCGATCAAGATGAAAAGGGGAATCCTGCCGCTCATTCCATCCAAGTTCGCACGCGCCGAAGACGGAATCTCGATTCCTGTATCCCTCACGGAATACTGCGTTCAAGGCGAGACGCGTCGCGGTCGCCAGACGAGGCACGGAATCGTGGCCGCCGATCCGCGCATCTTTCCGCTTGCCAGATACGTCGATGTCTTCCTTGGAAACGACTACCTCGGACGCTACCTCGTCGACGACACCGGCGGCAACGTGCTCGGTGCTACGCTGGATATATGGAATCCTGATTGTAGAGAGGCTGCCCGTTTCGGTCGCCACTGGGGAAGCGCGACGCTAATAGCGCGGGAGGTCGAACAGGTTCCAAACGACTCGATGGCGCCTTCGCGCTGGGACGGCCTCGCGCGGCGGTAGCTGGGAGTCTGGCGACGGCATCTGGCCCTACAATTGCTCGATTTCAAGCGCGAAAAAACCAACCGGGATCGACCATGTCCTCGTTCAGCACCTACCTGATCGGATTCATCGTTCTCATCATCGGCCTCGCGATCGCCGCGGTTCTGCTCGGCGTTTCGCAGACCTGGGTCATCGTTGGGTGCATTATCCTCATCGGAATTGCCATTCTGATGGCCACTACCCGAACGAAGACCAAAGATCCGCCGCCCCCACCTGTGGCATAAAACATGGCTGTTGACGGCTGAGCACACCCGTAGTTAACGTGCGCGTCCAGCACACTACGGGCGCGCCACCCAGGTGCGTCATTCGATAATGTCGCTACCAAGGGGCTTATGCAGACAACGGGTGAGAGATCAAAAGGCTTCTTCCGTTCATCCCCCTCCACCGCTTTCGACCAGTACCTCCAGGACATTCAAAAGCTTCCCCTCATAACCGACGCTGAAGAAGAGCGTCGACTTGCGCGACGAGCGCAGGGCGGGGACGAAAAGGCAGCTGAGCGGCTGGTCACCGCCAACCTTCGATTCGTCATCTCGTACGTGAAGAAGTACCAAGGGCACGGACTCGACCTCGGAGAGCTAGTCGCGATTGGCAATGAAGGGCTGCTAAAAGCAGTAAGGAAGTTCGATCCGGACCAGGGCGTCAAATTCATCTCGTACGCAGTTTGGTGGGTCAGGCAGGCAGTACTCAAGGCACTTGCAGAGCAGACGCGCAGCGTCAGAATCCCCCTCAATCAGAATTCGCAGCTCATCAAGCTAGCCCGCGCGCAGACCGTTCTCTCCCAGGTTCTCAAGCGCGACCCCACCGACAACGAGATCGGTCGGCTCCTCGAAGAAACCCCAGACGCAGTTCGCTCCGCCAAGCAAATGTCCGCGACGGAGATCTCGCTCGATGCGCCTATCGATCGGTCGGACCGCGAAGCCTGCACTCTCGGCGAGAGGTTCGCAGGCGTCGATGGCGGCGAGATCGAAGACGTCACCGACTTCCATTTGATGCGAGAGTTCATCGATCGAGTCTTCCGGAAGTACCTGACACCTCGTGAACGCAAAATCCTTCATCTGTACTACGGCCTCGAGCAGGGCTCGGACGCGATGACGCTGGAGAAGATCGGAGCACTCATGGGTGTCACCCGAGAGCGCATTCGACAGATCCGCGAGCGCGCCTTTGAGAAGCTGCGGGAATCCCCCGACGGCTCGGCGCTCGCTGGCTTCTGGAGCTGAATTGTCGTAAAATTAGGAGTTCTGGTTAGTGAAAGACGCCGGTCGAGAGCCGGCGTCTTTTTTGTATATAGGGGTGTTGCCCGCACGACTCCCATCCCCTGCGACCCTTAATGACAGCAACCGAAGCAGCGCCCGGCACCGCCCGGACCGCCAAGTTAAAAGCGTTCCTCAACGCAGCGTGTGGAAATGCCGAAAAAGCCCGGGAGGCGCTTGCGACCGCCGGATTCGAGCTGGACGTCGTGCAGCCGCGCGACATGGAGAAGCGGCTAGCGGAGGCGATCGAAGGCAAGACCAAGCGGATTCTGGTCGCCGGCGGCGATGGGACAATCGCTACTGCGGCGTCGCTCGTAGCAAAGACAGACGTGGAGCTCGCCATTCTGCCGGGCGGCACTCTCAACCACTTCGCTCGGGATCACAACATTCCCACCGATCTCGGAAAGGCCGCACTCGTCGCTGGCAGCGGAGACGTCATTGGCGCCGATATAGGCTACGTCAACGACTGTGTATTTCTCAATACGAGCTCGATCGGGGCGTACGTGACGTTTGTCCGCGATCGTGAGCGACTCGAGAAACGATTTGGCTATAACGTTGCCAGCGCGTTCGCGTTCGTGAAAACTCTCGGCCAGCTGCGCACTTTTACTGTCTCAGTCGAAGTCGAAGGGCGCAAGAAAACCTTTCGCTGTTCGATGGTTTTTATCGGCGTCGGTGAGCGCGAGCTTAAAGCGCCCACGCTTGGGAGCAGAATCAAGAACGGCAAACGTGGGCTGCACCTCATGATCGTTCGCGGGCGGGGGCGCGCCCGGTTGTTCGCCGTCGCTCTCGCGGGCCTCACCAAGGGAACGAAAGAAGCGGAGAAACTTCCCGAGTTCGAGGACATCATTGTGGAGAGCTGTCGGATCGATCTGGACCGCGCACAAACGACTATCGGTCTGGATGGTGAGCTCAAGCGAATGCACACGCCGCTCGACTATCGAATCGCCCGGGATGCGATATCACTTGTCGTTGCGCCGCCGGAGGCAGACGAAAGCTAGATTGAACGGATGACCGAGTCCGCGCATCGAGCGGCTGGAAGTTCATTCGCGTCATCGGGAGTCGCCGATCGGCTCGCCGACATCGTGGGTACGCCACACGTCCTGGTTCGCCAAAGCGAGTTGCTCGTTTACAACTCCGACGGGCTGCCCGGCTATCGCCGTCAACCGCGGCTCGCGGTGTTCCCGGGATCGCGCGAGGAAGCCATCGCTGTCGTCCGTTTGCTGGCGCGTGAGGGCCTGCCCTTCGTTCCGCGCGGAGCCGGGACCGGCCTTTCTGGTGGCGCGCTTGCGGACGACATCATCGTCGTCGGAGTGCATCGGCTGAAGAAAATCCTCTCGCTGGATCTCGAGAACAGACGCGCGATCGTCGAGCCCGGAGTGGTCAATCTCAAGCTCAATCGACATGTCGCGCCGCACGGTTTGCTTTACGCGCCGGACCCGTCGAGCGAATCTGCATGCACCATCGGCGGCAACGTCGCCGAAAACGCTGGTGGTCCGCACTGTCTCAAGTACGGGGTGACCTCGAATCACGTTCTCGCTTTGACGGTGGTCCTGCCCAATGGCGAAGTTGTGGAGCTCGGGAACCGGTCTGGAGAGCGAGAAGGCTATGATCTCCGCGGCGCTTTCATTGGATCGGAAGGATGCTTCGGGCTCGCGCTCGACATCACCGTGAAACTGACGCCGAAGCCGCAGACCGTTAGAACTTTGCTCGCCGACTTCATGTCGGTGGACGCCGCCGCGCACGTGACGTCGGGGATCATCGCATCCGGAATCGTTCCCGCTGCGCTCGAATTCATGGATGGGCCCACGATTCGGGTTGTAGAAGACTCGATTTACGCCGCCGGTTATCCGCGCGATGCCGAGGCTGTGCTGCTCATCGAGCTGGATGGACTCGAAGCCGGCGTCACTGCCGACTTGGAATCCGTGCGCCAAATCTGTCTCAACGGCGGCGCGAGAAACGTCAAAGTTGCGCGCGACGACGCCGAGCGCACGAAGCTGTGGCAGGGTCGCAAAAAAGCATTTGGGGCGATGGGGCGTCTCGCTCCACACCTGATCGTGCAGGACGCGGTGATTCCGCGCACCAAGCTACCCGAAATTCTGGAGATGATTCACGCGATCAGCGAGAAATATGGGGTGCTTGTCTGCAACGTATTTCACGCGGGCGATGGCAATCTGCATCCGAACATCGCCTACAGCGCCGACGATCCCGCTGAGAGCGCGCGGGTGCACAAGGCGATGATCGAGATCATGCAGGCGTGCATTGCCGCGGGAGGCAGCATCACCGGCGAGCACGGTGTCGGCCTCGACAAAATGGGCTATATGGAAAGCATTTTCTCGGGCGCTTCGCTGAATGCGATGTGCGAGCTGCGCTCTGTGTTCGATCCGGAGCGAAGATCGAATCCGGGGAAGGTCGTGCCCATCCATGCGTGCATGGAATGGCAAGCTACGCCGTCCGCGCGAAATCCGGGGACTGTGCGAAGTGAGAATCGCGAACCGATGCCATTGAAGGCCGAACCTGAGCGGCCAGCAGCCGAGTGAGCACCGAAGCGATAGCAGCGGAGGTCAAAGAGAGCGTAGCGAGCCAGGTTGCGCTTCGCATCACCGGCAGGTCGAACTGGCTCGATGCTGGTCGACCCGTCCGCGCCGAGAAGACGCTTTCATTGGCTGATGACACTGGCGTCGTCAGTTATGTCCCCGGCGATCTCACGTTGACCGTGCGCGCTGGAACGACGCTTTCTGAAATCGAGAAGGTCACCCGCGAGCACGATCAGTGGTTGCCACTGGATCCGTACGGCTCGTCGGAGGGAACTATTGGAGCGACGCTCGCTACCGCGTCGGCTGGACCGCTGTCATCGAATTTCGGTTTACCGCGCGATCTCGTTCTCGGGATCGAGTTTGTCACCGGGCGCGGCGAGATCGTGCGCGGCGGCGGAAAGGTTGTGAAAAACGTCGCCGGCTTCGATCTCTCGCGATTGCTGGTCGGCTCGTGGGGCACCATTGGCGTCATCACGGAGGCGACGCTGCGGTTGTATGCGCTCCCGAAGGTGGATCGGACATTCGCAATTCGTTTGGCGGGCAGCGAAAGAGAAGTCGGGTCGCTGCTAAGGGCCATAGTCACTTCACCACTCTCGCCTTACGCGTTGCTGTTCCTGAGTCGATCGACGGCGCGAGATCTGGATCTCGGCGACAATCCCGTTTGTCTGATCCGTTTCGGGGGAAATGATCCGCTCGTCAGAGCGCAGGTGAGCGCGCTCTCACAAATCTCGAGGCCGGAGGAAATCCAACCGGACACATGGAACAAGCTGCGCGAGCTAGAGGCCGATGCCCACACCGTGATTCGAGTGTCGGGCTTACCGCAGCGATTCCTCGAAGCGGGCGGAAAGATCCTTACCGATGAAATGCTCGGCGAGGACATACCAGGCGAGGATATGCTGGGCATAAGGACTTACGTCGACCCGCGCCGAGGCGTGCTGAGAGTACTCGCCAGAGATATCCGGGAGAAGCTCGGGCCCAACACCTCTGTCGATCTGCAGGTACGCAGCACAGACTCGGCGCAAGTGATCTACGAAAAACTCGACCCTTATGCCTGGAAGGTCCTCGCGCCGACGGCCGTGGCCGATGCGCTCTCGCAGCGTATCAAGAAGACCTACGATCCTTACAACATTCTGAATCCCGGAATACTGGGGGATTTGACGTGACAGCCTTACCGACCAATCCTCCCGCAGCGGATCCGCTCCCGCCCGACGATATGCCGGGCTGCGCTCTTCCAGGCACGCCGCTGGCCGACGCTCTACCCGGAATCAACGCCTGTGTGCACTGCGGGTTTTGCCTGCAGGCGTGCCCGACCTATCTCAATCTCGAAGACGAGAACGACAGTCCGCGCGGACGGATCTTTCTCATGCGGTCGTTGCTCGAGGGCACTCTTGCTCCCGACGATCCGAGCGTCAATCAACACATCGATCAATGTCTGGGCTGTCGAGCATGCGAGCCCGTGTGTCCGAGTGGCGTGCCGTACGGCCAGCTGTTAGAGGCAACCCGAGCAACGCTTAGAGAGCATCATCAGATCTCGTTCATCGCGCGGCTGATTCTTTTTGTGTTTGCCCGTCGTTGGCTCTTGCGGCCGGCGATGTTCTTCTCGCGGCTACTGGCCGCCACACCGATTCCAACCTTGTTGTCCGGAATCAGCGGCCGGCTTGGCTTTGCGATGGCGATGCTTGCATCCACGGGGCGGTCGATCGAGCGCGGTAGTTACCGCGCCACAACAAACGGACAACGAGGCAAGGTGGCCGCGCTTCGGGGGTGCGTGATGGACGGTTTGTTCGGCGAAACGAATCGCGCCACCGGTCGCGTTCTCGCCGTCAACGGGTACGAGATGGTGCGCGCTCCCGGTCAGCAATGTTGCGGAGCGCTTCACGCGCACGCGGGCGATCTTGAAAACGCAAGGAAGCTGGCGCGACGCAACATCGCAGCGTTCGAGAAATCGGGAGCCGATTTCATTGCCGTCAACGCCGCGGGTTGTGGCGCGATCATGAAAGAGTACGGCCATCTTCTGAAGGACGATCCCGAGTGGCACGATCGGGCTTCAGAGATGGCATCCCGCGTGCGCGACGTGAGCGAGCTGCTCTCGGCGGCGGGTCCGCGCCCGGGCGGGCCGCTTCCGATACGCGTCACCTACGACGCGCCCTGCCATTTGCAGCACGCACAACGCGTGACGCAGGCGCCGCTCTCGGTGCTGGCGGCAATTCCCGGTCTCGAGCTCGTACCGCTACACGACTCAGATCAATGCTGTGGAAGCGCCGGCATCTACAATCTCATCGAGCCCGATACCTCCGATCGCGTTCTCGCACCCAAGCTGGAAAATATTCGCGCGACCCGAGCGAGTTGGGTGGTTACTGGAAATCCCGGATGTCTGATGCAGATAGGCGCGGGTTTGATCCGCGCGGAAATAGGCGCGAAAGTCATTCATCCCGTCGATCTACTCGACGCATCATACGCCGCCTTCGGCCAGTAGCGCCCTGTGTAGTCACTGACTTAATTGCAAGTAATGTCGGAGATGAACGAGTATTCCGCGTTGCACAACGGTGCTCTGTTTTTCGATAGGAGCGACCGAAGTCGCATGCGCATCTCCGGGCCCAAGGCCGCGGAGCTCGTCACGGGCATGGTGACGAACGACGTCTCGAGCCTCAACCCTGGCGAGGGACAATACGCCGCGGCTCTCACGCCAAAGGGCAAAATCGTCGCGGATCTCCGCATCTTCGCTTTCCCCGACTCACTCCTCATCGACACGCCGCCCGCAGCCGCCGGGGGCTGGAAGGAGATGGTCAGGAAATACATCAATCCGCGAATCGCTCAGTATCACGACGTAACCCAGGAGATCGCGGACATCGGCATTTTTGGCCGCTCTGCGCGTTCGATCGTGTCTCGTATAACCGGTGTCGACGACCGCGAGCTAGCCGCACTCGCGCCATATGCACACATCACCGTGCCGTTTGTCGACGGATCCATCACTGTGGCGCGGGTACCAGAGATCGACCTGGATGGATTCGAGATTTTTACTCCAGCCGCATCGGTTGGAGCACTGAAAGGAAAGTTGCATTCGGCGGCCGTTTCGCCGGGAAGCAGTGAGACGTGGGAGATTGCTCGCGTGGAGAGTGGACGCCCGGTTTGGGGAATCGATATGGACGAATCCACGCTTCCGCAGGAAGCCAACTTCGACGAGCTTGGCGCTATCTCCTACACGAAAGGTTGCTACATAGGACAGGAGACGGTCGCTCGCGTCCATTTCCGCGGCCACGTCAACCGGTTTTTGCGCAAACTCCGTTTCGTTACGAGGCCTGCTCCTCCGAAAGGAGCGGAGCTGGTCGACGATAGCGGAAAGGTGATCGGCGACATTCGAAGCGTCGCGCTCTCGCCCCGCTTCGGTGGTGTCGCGCTCGGAATGGTGCGACGCGAAATCCCTCCAGGAACTACGCTGCAGGCAAAGTGGAACGGCGGCGAGTGCAGCGTACAAATAGAACAAAATGAAAAAGGCGCCACTGTTTAGTGGCGCCTTTTTTTTAACCAGCGAAGAAAAGCCTACTTCTTCTTCGTTGTCTTCTTGGTCGTCTTGGTCGTCGTCGTCGTCGACGATGCGGCCGGCGTGCTCGTCGTGGAGCTGGCAGTCGTATCCATCTTCATGCCGGTATCCATAGCCGCCGGTGCGGGAGCCATTGCTGGTGCGGTCGTGTCGGACGTCGCGGCTTCATCCTTCTTCGAGCTGCATGCAGCAAGTACGAGGACTGCGGCGACAAGGGCCAGGCGCTTCATTTACGATCTCCTTGAGAGGCAAACGTGGAATAAGTCGCCGGTCCGTGCACGATTGTAGTGCCCGTTTTTTGGCGCGGGCGAAAATTTATCTCATCCGGGGGCTGTGTCAAGAGCACAGCCGTCTGGTTGCCCTATGAAACGCGGACTAGATTAACTCGCTGGTAGTGAAATTCCCCCGGAGAATCTGTTGTCGGTTTATCCAGAAACATTTGGCGCATTAAAGCGCTCCGCGTTCGGTGCGCCCGATCGCAGGCTGGTTTCGGTGAAAGATGAGCTTCGCGCGAATCTGCTCACTCGTCTAGCCAGTCGCAGACCCGTCTTCAGCGGCGTCGTCGGCTACGAAGAAACCGTGATGCCGCAAATAATCAACGCGATCCTGAGCCGGCACAATTTCATCCTGCTCGGGCTGCGCGGTCAGGCGAAATCGCGAATTCTGCGCGCGCTCACCACTCTGCTCGATCCGGCGCTTCCAATCATTGCGGGGAGCGAGGTCAACGACAACCCATTCGGGCCGATCTCCAAGTACGGCAAGAATCTTCTCAAGGAAGCGGGTGACGACACGCCGATCGCCTGGATTGATCCGGACATGCGCTATGTCGAGAAGCTGGCGACGCCTGACGTCACCGTCGCCGACATCATCGGCGACCTCGATCCCATCAAGGCCGCTCGCGGCGGCCACATACTCGGCGACGAGTTGACGATGCACTACGGGATGCTGCCGCGCGCGAATCGCGGCATCTTCGCCCTCAACGAGCTGCCAGACCTCGCCGGCAAGGTGCAGGTGAGTCTGTTCAACATCATGCAGGAAGGCGATGTACAGATCAAAGGATATCCAGTCAGGCTGCCGCTCGATGTGATGCTTTGCTTCACCGCGAACCCCGAGGACTACACGGCTCGCGGCAAGATCATCACTCCGCTCAAAGATCGAATTGGAAGCGAAGTCATCACGCACTACCCGGAAACGGTGGAGCTCGGGATGGCGATCACCAATCAGGAAGCGTGGACAGCGCGCGGCGCCGGCAAGGTGAGAGTGCCGGATTTCATCGCCGAGGTGATCGAGCGAGTCGCGTTCGAAGCACGGACGGATAAGCGGATCGACAAGCGGTCGGGCGTGTCGCAGCGAATGCCGATCAGCGTTCTCGAGAACGTTGTCTCCAACGCCGAGCGTAGGGCAATCCAGACTGGGGAGCGTGACATAGTGCCGCGCATCGCCGACATCTACGCCGCGCTCCCTGCCATAACCGGCAAAATCGAGCTCGAGTACGAAGGAGAGCTTGTCGGCGGTCATGCGATTGCGAAAGAATTGATTCGCCGCGCCGCGGACGCGACGTATCAGGATCGCGCGGGTGGTATAAACACCGACGAAATCATCATGTGGTTCGATGTGGGCGGCGCTCTCCAGGTCACTGACGACGTTCCCGTCGACGCAGTAGTCGAAGGATTCGGAAGCGTGCCGGGTCTGATGCAGGTCGTGAACACCGCCGGCCTGGCGCCAATGCACGATCTGCCGGTGGTTGCGGCCGGATGCGAGCTGGTGCTCGAATCGCTCGTCGCCCGAAAGAAAATCGCGCGGTCCGACGCAGGACAGTACGGCCGCGCCATTGAAGAGAAGCGGCGCCGGCCGTACACCGACTGAGCGATGCCTGTCCTCACTGTCTCACGGCTTTACGGCTCGGGAGGCTCTGAGGTAGCCGCTATCGTTGCTAAGGAGCTAGGCTGGTCTCTTCTCGATAACGCTGTCGTCGATGCCGTCTCCGCGCGAATGGGACTCAGCGTCGCCGAAGTTCGCGATCGCGAGGAAAGGGTGCCATCGCTCGTCGAGCGGATTACGTCCGCAATGGCGATGGGGTCGCAGGAATGGATGGCGCCGATTGCCGACGCCACGCGGCCCACGGACGAACAGCTGATCGAGATGACTCACCGCGTCGTGGACGAAGCGATCGCACGCGGTCCGCTCGTTGTGGTTGGCCGCGGAACGCAGGAGATGCTCGCCGAGCGGAAGGATACTTTCCACGTGTTCTGCTACGCGCCGCGGA
>DASQPS010000353.1:0-5202 GCA_035643845.1 Gemmatimonadaceae bacterium
GGTGAGCAGCATGGTGACGGCGAGCGCGCTGCAATTGCATCGTGACGCGACGGTCATCGCGGACGAGGAGGCAGCATCCGAGCTGACCATGCGCGATTACTACGAGTTTATATACGCCGCCAAGCCCTCGGCGCCACGGGCATGAGAACTGGCATCGAGCCCGGTGCAAACTTTAACTGCAAAAGAACGGGCGGGAGGCGGGAGTAGTTCAGAGGGTAGATCTCAGTTCACACTCCCGCCTCCCGCCCGTTCCGTTGCAGTTAGACGATTCAATGGCAACTGGATGTTCACGCTCTTAGCAACTCTCGGAGCCTGGCCCCGTACGTTCGGCTCGACGTCACGCGCGTCCCGTCCTTCAGCGTTATCCGGTACTCGCCGTGACCGATCGGCTCGAGCCTGGCAACGGAGTCGAGATTCACGATCGCCCGTCGGTGTACTCGCACGAAACGCTCCGGTGGCAACTTCGCTGCGATGCCGGAGAGCGTGTCACGAACCAGGTGCGCGCGACCAGCGATGTGAAGACGGACGTAGTTCGACGCGCCGTCAAGCCACTCGATATCCGCGGCGTTGACGAAATAAAGATGTTTCGCCGCTCGCACGAGAAACCGCTCAGGGTACTTCTGCTTCGACTTGAGTGACACGAGGAGCGCTTTGAGCTCGGCGTCGACCGCGGCCCCAGTATTTCCCAGCCGTGACTCGGCGCGCGCCAGTGACCGCGCGAATCGCTCTGGATCGAAAGGCTTGAGCAGGTAATCAACCGCACCCACTTCGAACGCCTTCGCCGCGTGCGCTTCGAACGCAGTGACGAAGACGATGGCTGGAGGTATGCGCGCTTCGTCGAGCGCCATCAGCACTTCAACGCCATTGAGACCCGGCATCTGGATGTCGAGGAACACGATCTCCGGCGAATGCTCGATGATGCCCTCCACAGTCGCGGGCCCATCGCCACACTCTGCCACCACCGTATAACGTTCTTCGGCCTCGAGCATGCGCCGCACACGATCGCGCGCCAAGGGCTCGTCATCGGCAATGAGAACGCGACGGTTCTTCATCAGCCTCCGTTCCGTCGAGCAGTATGCCAGGGCAGTGTCACCCGCACCTCACCGCCCCCGCGTGCATCGACAACACCCAGCGTTAGTTCCTGTGCATCGCCGTACAGCTCGGTGAGGCGGTCGCGGGTATTCGCGATACCTATGCCTGCTATCATGTCGGCGCCCGGGCCGGGTCCATCATCGGTGACCGTGATCGTGAGCCACCCATCGTCACGCACCGCCTGAACTCTCACCGTTCCCGGACCAGGCCGCGCCGCGATGCCGTGCTCGAGTGCATTCTCTACCAGCGGTTGCAGAAGAAACGCGGGCACCAGAGCGGACCGCGCCTCGAGGGGCGCGTCGACCTCCACGGTCAGTCGATCGTTGAAGCGCACCTGCATGATGCCCAGATAACGCTGCAGCAGCTCCAATTCTTCGCCCAACGGGATTTCGTGGGCAGCGGTGGTGTTGAGAGTAGAGCGCAGGAGGTCGGAAAGCTGCGTGAGCATGCGATCAGCACCCGCCACGTCAGTGTGCATCAGCGACGCCGCGCCGTTGAGTGTATTGAACAGGAAATGGGGATGAAGTTGCGAGCGCAGCGCATCGAGTCTGGACTGGGTCAGCCGCTCGCGCAGTTCCGCCGCCTGACGCTCCCGATCCTGTGCGCGCCGATAGAACTCGAACGCTTGCGATACGGCGACGATAGTCCACAGGCTGTACATCGGTCCCAGAACATCGCGAGCAAATCCTCCGCTGATGTGAAGCAGTCTCGATTCAATGGGGTTGAGTATCACCCACCGGAAGAATGTGAAGATGAAAGACGCTGCCAACAGGATCGGCGCGCTGCTTTTCCAATGCGCGCGGTCGAGCGGGAAGCGTCGCACCAGAAGGAATAACGGCGGAACAAACAGCGCGTAGCCATAGTGTCCGATAGCGGTTTCGCCAAAGAGGTCGAGCCAGGTCGCGTGCCGACCGGCACTGGCCGCTGCCACTTCGTTCTGAATCGCCGACATCACGATCAGAGCGCTGTACACGATGAAACCCCACATCCACAGCGTCAACCACTGTCGCCACAGGCTCTTCGTTCGTTGCATGATGAAAAACATACAGGACGTTCCTGCGACTGGAGGCTCGCTCGTCCCCCTGGAAGTCCCGTTCGTCCCTTCGCGCTTGTGGGCAGGCGGAGAGCGCTGGAGACTCGACGCATGCTCGCATCGGCGATTATCTGTCTGGCGCAATTAAGTATCGCGCTGCCGACGCACGATGCTGTCGCAATTCCGCGCGTCAGTGATGCGCAAATCACGATCGACGGCCGACTCGACGAGTCAGCGTGGACTCAGGCCGCGACGTTACGCGATTTCTCCGAGTACCTCCCCAACGATAATCGTCCAGCCGACGACTCCACCACAGTCCTCGTGTGGTACTCGCCGAGCGCGATTTATTTCGGGATCCGCGCTTACCAGAATCCGGCGACCGTGCGCGCAACTTTGGCTGATCGCGACAAAATCACGGGCGGAGATTTCGTGGAAATCCTGCTCGACACCTTCAACGACCGACGTCAGGCACTCGTCTTCGGCGTCAATCCTCTGGGAGTCCAGGCGGATGGAACTCTCACCGACGCCGGGCAGACTTCGATCAACATCCTATCGTCGGCCGTCACCGGCGCGTACGCGCTCGATCTCAATCCCGATTTCGTCTACGAGTCCAAGGGCCACGTGACCAGCTGGGGATACGAGGTCGAAGTAAAAATTCCATTCAAGACGCTGCGTTATCCGTCGCGCGATCCACAGGATTGGGGACTCAACATCATCCGGAGCGTACAGGCGACTGGGCATCAGCACACATGGACGCGTGTGCTCCAGACCAACGCATCATTTCTCGGGCAAGGCGGCGCGATCACGGGATTGACCGACCTGCAGCGCGGTCTCGTACTCGATGCTACGCCCGAGGCAACGAGCACTTTCACCGGCTCGCCTGGATCAGACGGTTGGAAATACGATGGACCCGGGTCTCGCCTCGGCGGAACGGTTCGCTGGGGCATGACGACGAATCTCTCGCTCAACGCAACGGCGCGTCCCGATTTTTCGCAGGTCGAGGCCGACGTCCCGCAAATCCAGTTCGACCCAAGAGTGGCTCTCTTCTTCCCGGAGAAGCGACCCTTTTTCCTGGATGGCCTGGAGCTATTTCAGACGCCAATCAGACTCATTTACACGCGCCGTCTTGTGGATCCAGTCGGAGCGCTCAAGCTCACGGGCAAGGCGGGCGCAAATACCATCGCGCTGCTCTCCGGTGTCGATGGAGTCGACGCATCGGAGAGTGGCAGGGATCATCCTGTTCTCAACGCGTTGCGACTTCGTCACGATCTCCAGGGTCAGAACAGTTTCGGCATTGTGTACACCGACAGGGTAGATGGTCCAACCTTCAATCGGGTCGCGGCGGGAGACGGTCGAATTGGATTCGGCGATGCCTGGCTTCTCACCTTTCAGGGAGGCGGCAGCGCGACGCGTGAGTCTGCCGATGCACGATTGTTGTGGGGACCCGTGTGGAGGGCGACGATGGTGCGCTCTGGCCGGAGCTTCGGCCTCGCAGTCTCGAGCTCGGCCAACGGTGACAATTTCCGTACGTTGAGCGGCTTCAATTCGCGTGGTGGTTTCGTTCAGAATGCGGTGGTTCCCAGCTACACGATAAATGGAGGACGCGGATCCTGGTTCGAAAGCTTTACCAGCAACGTGTTCCTCGCTGGAACGTGGAATCAGTATCGCCACTTCTCTGCCGGCAACACGATGGACGATCGACAGGCCGACTTCAGCAGCGGCATCACGCTTCGTGGCGGCTGGCAGATCGGCACAGGGCTCTCGATTGAATCCTTCGGCTATCCGTCAAATTTGTTTTCCAACTACTGGATCGAGCGTATTCGCGGAACGGTCGTCGACACGATTCCATTCGTCGGGACGCGGCGGCTGCCAAACCTCGATTACGGTTTCAATCTGCAGACGCCCAACTTCCAGTCGTTCTCGCTCTCAGCGTACCTGCTCGCCGGCCGAGACGAGAATTTCTTCGAGTGGGCGAACGGTCACATCGTGATCGCGAACGTCACGATGGATTGGCGTCCGACGGATCGTCTCCGCTCCGAGCTCATTTACGATCATCAGCAGGTGAAACGGCTCGATGACGCCAGCACGGTTTCTCTCGTTCGTGTTCCGCGTCTCAAGATCGAGTACCAGGTGTCGCGCCCGATTTTAATTCGCGTGATTGGCCAGTACACATCGAACGAGACCGACGCTTTACGTGACGATTCTCGCACTGGCGGGGCGATCCTGATTCGTGATCCGGTCGCGGCGACATTCACGCGAACCACGCCGACCGCGAGCAATACTTTCCGGGTCGACTGGCTCTTCTCGTATCATCCGACGCCCGGAACGGTCGCGTACCTCGGCTACGGCAACAGTCTGTCGGAACCGACAGCGTTCCGTTTTCAGAATCTTTCCCGGGTGAGCGATGGGTTTTTCGCCAAGCTCAGTTACTTATTCCGGACTTAGTCGGATACCTCCAGAAACTGCAAAGAATGGGATCCGAGATGTTAGCCGATCAGATGTTAGATGTTGGATGGAGCCGCAGGACCGTTCTTGCCCGGTTATGGCGAGCTTGTCGGTCCGCCCAGTCGTTACCTCTCAACTACCATCTGCAAGGCTGACATCTCGGATCCCGTTCCGTTGCAGTTACCCACCCATTGACCACCCACCGATGTCCGGCCAGCTACGGATTCTCCCCTCCGACCGGACGTTTCATTCCCGCGAGCCCGATGCGGTCCACGAGTGTTCGATAAGTCACCAGGCGGATTTTGCCCGATCGCACCAGCTCCGCCAGCTCCGGCGACAGCAGGGCGTGCAGCTCCGCATTCCGGTGCGCGACCACGCCCGCGTCGGCCGAATTCTGCGCCGGCGCATTCATGTCGAAGATCGCTTCCATCTCCGGCGTACGCTCGGCCACGTGCACCTCGATGAGATTCACGGTGTCGCGCGGTGCCTTTGCCAGATGCTCGAGGAGCGTCGACTTCTTCAAAGCGGGCGCGACGCCCCAAATCGTGTAATACGATTCGCCGAAGTACGTCGAGATCCCGAGTCCGTACTTTTTCGCCACGCGCTCCATGACCTCACGCAGCTGCGGAGTC
>DASQPS010000354.1:0-8208 GCA_035643845.1 Gemmatimonadaceae bacterium
TCAAGGTTGGTCTCGCCACGATCGCGGATGTGCTTCAGGCGAAAACAGCGCTGTCACAGGAGCAGCTGAACCTCGAAACGATCCAGGGCAATCTGCAGGCAGCTCGCGGGGGATTGGCTGCCGCGCTCGGACTTCCGGCAAATCTGCCATTCGATCTTGCGCCGCTGCCATCTCCGATTCCTGTCGGTGCCATATCCCAGAGCGTTGATTCGGTCATAAATGAAGCTCTCCGCAACCGGCCGGATCTCGCCGCCGCTCGTGCCCAGGCAGCTGCGGCCGCCGCGCAAATTCGCGTTGCGAGATCCGCTGAGCTTCCCTCGCTTGCCCTCAGCGGAAATGCTGCTCGCACCTATTCCCAACCGCCGACTTTTGCCGGGCCCTCGTACGGCGTTACCCTCGGTGTCTCGGTTCCGATCTTCAACGGCTTCTCGCATCAATACGAAGTCGCGGCGGCGCGCGCTCAGGCCGAGGCGATTTCGGCGTTGGCGGATCAGACGCGCCAAAATGTGGTAACACAAGTGTTCGTCTCTTACTACGCTCTGCAGACGGCCGAGCAACGCGTTGCAACTGCGGACGACCTGTTGGCGAGTGCTCAACAGTCTGTCGACGTCGCAACGGGGCGATATCGTGAAGGAGTCGGCAGCATCATCGACCTCCTCACGGCCCAGACAGCGCTCGCAAACGCCAGGGCCCAACAAGTTCAGTCCAGATGGCAGTGGTACAGTTCCCTCGCACAGCTCGCTCGCGACGCGGGCGTTCTCAGTGTGCGGGGCGACACGCCTTTCTCGATCACTCCGGATACGCTCGCGTCTCCGCAACAAACGATTCGCCCGTAATGTCAAATAAAGCAGGTCATACGCACCACTATTTATTTAGCCTCCGCACTGCAGTTGCATTTGCGTCGGCGGCGTGTTTCTGGAGCGCTTGTTCCCGATCTGATCCGCCTCGCCAGCCAAACGTTCCGGTGAGCGTCACAACCGTCAAACGGTCCGCCGTTCCCTACCTCGTGACAGCCAATGGTGTTGCTGAACCAATGCAAACGGTGGCCGTCGAATCTCAGGTAAGCGGGATTCTCAATCGAGTCACCTTTGCGGAAGGCCAGGAAGTGCAGGCAGGACAGGTTTTGTTCGAGATCGACTCACGCCCCTACCAAGCGGTGCTGGGTCAGACTCGCGGTCAACTTGCGCGCGACGAGGCGCAGGCAGCGAACGCGCGGCGCGATGCCACACGATACGCGGCTCTCGTGAAAGAAGGTTACGTAACGACGTCGCAGGCGGACCAGGCGGAATCCGCGGCGGCTTCGGCCGCCGCAACGGTCGCGTCGGATCAAGCGACGGTAGCGAAGGCGCAGCTCGACGTGGCCAACTGCACGATCCGAGCACCAATTTCCGGGCGGACTGGGAGTCTGCTCGTTCGCCAGGGAAACCTGGTCAAGGCGAACAGCGAGCCGCCACTCGTGGTGATCAACCAGATTCAGCCGATTCTCGTTCGGTTCTCGATCCCCCAGAGCCAGTTCCCGGCCATCCAGAGGTATTATCGCGGCGGCAACGCACTTCTTGTGCGTGCGAGTCCTTCCGAAGGCTCCGGCGTCCCGCTTGATGGAACTCTCGCGTTCGTCGACAACAATGTCGATTCAACGACGGGCACAGTACTTCTCAAGGCGAGGTTTGCGAACGAACAAGGAACGCTGTGGCCGGGCCTATACACGAACGTCGCTCTGCAGCTCTTCGTCGACCCAAACGCACTGACTCTCCCAAGCGCCGCCGTAATGACCGGTCAGCAGGGCACGTACGTCTTTACAGTCGACAGTACTTTGAGTGCACGTCAACGTCCTGTTCAGGTCGCACGGACGGTTGATTCCCTTGATGTAATCGCTTCGGGAGTGCAGGCCGGCGAAAAAGTGGTGATCGACGGTCAATCGCGACTAATTCCTGGTTCCAAGGTCACCATAAAAGGCGTACTCAAATGACAGCCTTATTCATTCGCAGACCGGTGATGACGGCGCTCGTCATGATCGGAATTCTTTTCTTTGGAATCGTTGCATACCAGCGTCTTCCCGTCAACGACCTGCCGTCAGTCGACTTCCCCACGATCCAGGTAAACGCGAATCTTCCTGGCGCGAGCCCAGAAACGATGGCAGCGTCGGTGGCCACACCGCTCGAGAAACAGTTTTCGACGATTGCCGGCATCGACAACATGACGTCGACGAGCGGGCTTGGCTCGATGTCCATCACGATCCAGTTCTCTCTCGACCGAAGTATCGATGCCGCCGCACAGGACGTGCAGGCCGCAATCTCACAGACTCTCCGAAGCCTGCCGCTCGGAATTCTTCCACCGTCCTACCGAAAGGTGAATCCTGCCGATTCACCCATCCTTTATTTCGCGCTCACATCGAAGACCATGCCGTTGTCCCAGCTCGACGAATACGGCGAGACCTTCATGGCTCAGCGCATCTCAATGGTGCCTGGAATCGCGCAGGTGCAGGTGTACGGCGGCCAGAAATACGCTGTGAGAGTGCAGCTCGACCCGACGTCGTTGGCGAATCGAGGGATCGGAATCGACGAGGTTTCCGACGCGATTTCTTCGCAGAACGTGAGTCTGCCGACGGGAACGTTGTGGGGTCCCAGCAAGGCCGCAACGATTCGGGCAAACGGTCAACTGCAGAACGCGCAGGAATTTCGCCAGATGGTCGTCGCTTATAGAAATGGCGCTCCGGTGCATCTCGATGAGCTCGGCCAGGTGCTCGATGATGTGGAGAACAACAAGACCGCAAGTTGGTACAACGGCGATCGCGCGATTGTTCTTGCCATTCAGCGTCAGCCCGGCACGAACACCGTTGCCGTTGCAAAGGGCGTGAAGGACCTCCTCGCGTCGCTGCGCGAGGAAATTCCGCTCTCCGTAGACATTCACACACTCTACGACCGTTCGGTATCGATTGAGGAATCGGTTGGCGACGTGAAGTTCACGCTGATGCTCACGTTGTTCCTCGTGGTCATGGTCATCTTCGTATTCCTGCGGAACGTCTCGGCGACGATCATCCCGAGTCTCGCGCTGCCGATGTCGCTGATCGGAACGTTCGCAGTGATGTACGAGCTTGGGTATTCGCTCGACAACCTGTCCTTGATGGCACTGACACTGGCTGTCGGGTTCGTCGTAGATGACGCCATCGTCATGCTCGAGAACATCGTTCGTCACATGGAGATGGGTAAATCTCCCATGCAAGCCGCTTTCGACGGGTCGGCGGAAGTAGGATTTACCATTCTTGCGATGACTGTCTCGCTCACCGCCGTCTTCATTCCACTTCTGTTCATGGGTGGAATCCTCGGCCGGCTTTTCCACGAGTTCGCCGTCACGATCGGAACCGCGATTCTCGTGTCGGGATTCGTCTCCCTAACGCTGACGCCGATGCTCTCGAGCCGTTTCCTGCGACCGCCGTCTCATCAGCACGGCCGCATCTTCAACGCGTCGGAGCGATTCTACGAACGCATCCTCGGCAAGTACGAGCGCAGCCTTGGTTGGGTGATGGAACATCGATTCGGAGCGCTTCTCTTTTCGTTGGTCATTCTGGCTGGGACCGTGGTGCTCTACAAGATGGTTCCAACCGGGTTCATTCCGACCCAGGACACGGGGCAGATCTCCGCGACAACGGAAGCGGCGCAGGGCACGTCGTTCGACGAGATGGTAAAACATCAGCAGCAGGTCGCTGCTATCGTCGCTCGCGACACCAATATCGCCGGCTTCATGTCTTCGGTGGGGTCGTTCGGAGGAAGCGGAAATCAGGGTCGCATTTTCATGGGGCTGAAGCCGCACGGCCAACGGCTAAGCGCGGACGAGATAGTGAACGAGCTGCGGCCAAAGTTGAGCGGAATTCCCGGGATGAGCGTTTTCATGCAGGTCCCACCGGCGATCCAGATTGGTGGGCGCTCATCGAAGAGTCTGTATCAGTTCACCCTGCAGAGTCCGGATATCGCCGTCCTGGATACCTCCGCGAAGCGGATGGAAGCTCGAATGAAGGAAATTCCAGAGATCACGGACGTTACCAGCGATCTGCAAATCACGAATCCGCAAGTCAACGTACAGATCGACCGGGACAGGGCTGCTTCACTCGGTGTCACCGCGGAACAGATCGAGAGTGCTCTTTACGACGCTTACGGAACCAGACAAGTGTCGACGATCTATACCCCGAACAACCAGTACGAGGTCGTGATGGGCTTGCTACCGCAATTTCAGCAGGACGTAAATGCTTTGCGAATGCTCTACGTTCGCTCGAGCAAGGGTGATCTCGTTCCGTTGAGCGCTGTCTCGAACATTGTGCAGAACGTTGGACCGCTTTCCATCACGCACTCGGGCCAGCTACCCGCAGTCACTCTCTCGTTCAATACGAAAGAGGGTGTCGCACTCGGCGAAGCGACGGCCGCGGTTCAAGCCGCGGTAGCGAGCACTGTTCCGTCGACGGTCACTACCAGCTTTTCGGGAACCGCGCAGGCGTTTCAGGCGAGCCAGCAAGGCCTGATGGCACTCCTCATCCTTGCGATTTTCGTGATCTACATGGTGCTCGGCATCCTTTACGAGAGTTTCATACACCCTGCGACGATTCTGACAGGACTACCTTTCGCGGCATTCGGTGCGTTACTGGCCCTCCTCGTATTCGGTATGCAGCTCGATGTCTACGCGTTCGTCGGATTGATTCTGCTTGTCGGCATCGTGAAGAAAAACGCAATCATGATGATCGATTTCGCTCTTGAGAGGGAACGCACTGAGAACGTGACGCCGGAGAAAGCGATCGTCGAAGCCGCTGTCGTGCGATTCCGTCCGATCATGATGACTACGATGGCAGCTCTTATGGCAACGCTGCCGATAGCGGTCGGTCAGGGGGCCGGGGCGTCGGCACGTCGGTCTCTCGGCATTGCGGTGGTTGGCGGATTGGCTTTCTCGCAGTTAGTCACGCTTTACGTGACGCCCGTCTTCTATACCTACTTCGACGAGCTGCCGGACCGCGTTCGCGGACTCACCCGGCGCGCATACTCGCGGATTCGCGGACAGCCCGCACCCGCTCTCGCGCCGGGCGACCAGCCGACCTCGCGCGTGGCGTAAGGCGGCAGTTCGCGATTCCTCGCGAGAAAGCACAAGGAGGTCGCTTGAGGGGCAAACTCGCCGTTGCAGTCCTGTGTCTGGGAAGCGCTCCGCAGGTTACCGCGCAGTCCACCGCCGACGATGTCGTGCGGACGTTCTTTCAGGCCGAGCGCGAAGGGCGGTGGCTGGACGCCGCGCGTATGCTGGAGCTGCGGCGTTTCGAATCGATGCGGCAGGCGACTGTTGCCGGCCTTCGGAAGCGTCCGCCGATGCATCACGTCACCGCCCAAGAAATAATGCGAATGCAGCCCGACATGCCGCGCGTCGCCGCGGAATATCAGGCTAGGCAGATGGAGGAGAGTATGCAGAAATACAATCCTCTGGAGGATCAGTTCGCCCGCGTTAGTTCGGTTGACAGTCTGGCGGCCCTTTCCACCGACGAAGCCGCCGCGCGCTGGCTCGAGGCAATGGGCCCGAAATGGCGTGAGGCGCTCGCATCAAAACGAATGGAGTACGATCCACCAATCGACTGCCCGCACTTGCCGGACTCGCTGATGAAATCGATGGTTGCGCGCGGAGTCGAGCAAAACCCAGTTTCGACGAGAATCCTCGGCAGCGCGGCTCCGACTGACTCGACGCGCTACGTCGTGGTGGCGGAGGAATTCGCGAGCCAGCCACTTTCTGCGCGTACAGGGGCCGACGCGGATACACCCAACTCCCCCAGAGTTCTTACCCTCCGGAGGATTGGCGGAGAGTGGAAGATTGTCCCCCGCTACGACATGCCGCAGGCGAGCGGGACGTATGGCGGCACGTTCTTGTCAGTGCGCTGCCTGCCAGACTCTGTCTCAAAAGGCCGCGCAAGAAAATAACATCTTCGATACGCCGTTTTGTGGGCTTTCGCCACGACGGCGATGGCTGCTACTAACTGTCCTGCAGCAATACCCGGGACGAGACTCGAACTCGTAAGGCCAATGGCCGGGGGATTTTGAGTCCCCTGCGTCTACCGATTCCGCCACCCGGGCGTAAAACCAATTTAGCTAATGGCCTTTGCTCCAACGAGAGAGAAGCATCACCTCGTCAGGCGATCCTCCGCACCATCCGGTTCGAGCTCGCTCGTTGGCGAGGCTTCTTCCCTTTTTCGCCGGTAAAACAGAAACAAACCCAAGCCGATGACTGCGACCAGGAACACCGTAAAACTGAATCGTGCTATATAGAATTCAAGAAGCGGAAGGTTGCGGCCAAAGTAGTACCCGAGCAGCCCGAATACGATCGCCCACGCGACGCTGCCGATCGTATTGTAGATCACGAATTTCGGGAATGACATGCACGCCGCGCCAGCAACGACCGCAGCCCACGTGCGAAGCAGCGCGATGAATCGTCCGAACAAAATCGTCTTCGAGCCGTTCTTCTCAAAGAACGCGTGTGCCTTCTCGATGTGCGATCGCCGCACGCCGATGTAGCCGCCATAGCGGACGACCAGCGGCAATCCACCCTTCAATCCGATCAGGTAGCCGAGCGCGCCTCCGATGGTAGCGCCGGCAGCGCCGAGTAAAATGACGATGTAGATCGAGATGCGACCATGACTCGCGTACGCGGCGGCAGTGACGAGCGCGATCTCGCCGGGCAACGGGATTCCAAGACTCTCGAGCAGAACCAGCGCGAGAAGAACTGGATATGTGTAGAGCTGCAGAAGGTGGGAGATTTGATGCGCTAGATCCGGCATGGTCGGGACGCGGGCAAAAAAAGAGCTCCCGGTCTGAGCGATCGAGAGCTCGATACGACTTCTATTCTAGCCCCATGCGCCGACCGCGCGCTACCGCCTCGGTCCGACCGGTGCGCGCTTGAGTGCCTTTCCGCGCGAGAGCTCCTGCGCGCGCCGCCTCACCTGATTTTGAAGTGCTGCATAGCCGGCACGCTGCGTCGGAGACATGAATCGCGAAAGATCCTTCTGCTCCTGCTCGACCAGGGCAATGCGCTGTTTCTGCAGGCGGATAGAGGTGTCCATGAGGTCGCTCACGTGCTGCTGGTTCGCCTGGTTGCCCGCCATCATTTCGGCTCGGAGCTGACGCCTCGTCTCGCGCTCCTGCGTTACGAGCTGATTGAGCTGCGGTGCATAGCGGGCGTTGGTCTGCTCGAGCTGGGCGAGCTGCGCGTCCGTCAAGCCAAGTCTTTGCTGCGCGACCTTGGCTGATCGTTCGCGGAACTGCTGCTCGAGTGCAGCTCGGTTTGGATTCGCTGCGTTTGCGCCCTGTTGAGCACTCGCGGCCGTTGCAGCAAGTGCGGTCAGGACGACAATTCCGAGCACTCTTCGCATTGCTAGAATCCCTGGGGGTTGTCGCCAGTTTCGACGGCGAAGACCGGTTCCGGCTCCGCGGACGGCAGCGCATCGAAGTTATTCATGTCCGTCATCAACTGACGGAGATCGTTGTCGCTCAGCTCTTCGACGCCGGCCGCAAGCGCGAGCGCATGCGCAGGCGCTTGGCTCACCCCAACGGCTGGATTCTCAGGTGACGGAGTGTTCACAACCGCCGGAGCAAGAATCGCCAGCTGGTCTGACGGGCTAACAGTCGTCCCGCGCGGAACTGAGGCGTTTTGCTGAATCATCAGAAGAGAGCCTCCGCCAGCTACGACGACGAGCAGGCTCGCGGCAACAAGCCACGATACGACGCGCGAACGTGTCGGTGCCCCCGCAACCGGACGGATAGCGCGATATGGAGGAATGTGGCCGACAACCCGATCAACGTCGATGCGCGGCGCAAAGACGGCAGCTGCCTGGACGGCACGCAGCACACTCAGCTCCTCCGTACATGCCGCGCACGTGGCGACATGCGCTTCGACGCGGGCCCTGGCGCTCGCGTCGAGCGACTTGTGCAGCAGGTCTGGAAGCATGTCCTGGATCTCGACCTCAACGCATTTATTCATCTGTAAGAAACTCCTTTACCTTCTGGATCGCGTTGTGATAGTGGACTCGCGCCGCGCCCTCAGTACTGCCCACGATTTCCGCGATCTCCTTGTATGACAAACCCTGCTGCACGCGAAGTGTGAAGACATCACGCTGAGTCGGTGAAAGCGCAGCCAACGATCGCCGCACTCTCTCCTGCGCCTCATCGGCGATCAACGAATCGAGCGCTCCGT
>DASQPS010000355.1:0-8973 GCA_035643845.1 Gemmatimonadaceae bacterium
GAAATGGACACCGCTCAAGATCACGGCCGTAGGAACGCCAGCAGCCATGGGAGTTACGAGTTGCGCGTGGCCGGGAGCGCGTCCGCCGGACGTGGTCGTGGAATTCGCCGTCGGCAACAAGAACGACACTGCCTACATCAAAATTGGCGCACCGTTCAGGAATTTCCGGGCTGTTAAGTACGCTGAATTTCAACTCAACAACCGTTGGTGGCTCGGGAGAAAAGTTGGGTCGGCCGCGGCGTACGAACAGTTAACGGGACCGCTCGTGCCACCAGCTTCGAATGGTCTCGCCTTCGCATTCTACGACACACTGGGTACGGTCACCGCGACTCCTGGTGCAGTTGGAAGTGTGGCGCTCACGCTTCGCACTGAAAGCTTCAAGAACTCTGGAAACGGCACCACGTTCGGATACCAGCACGACTCGTTGACGACGCGCGTGACCCTGCGCCGCCAGCTGTGAGCGACCACGCTATGAGATCCGGACCCCGCCGCGACTCCGTTTGCGTTGGCATGGAACGCAGGGGCTTTGCTTTGCCGACGGTGATCTTCGGTATCACGATCATGAGCATCATCGCGGTCGTCGCCCTCAGCACCGCAGCTGACGAGCGCAGCGCCTCGCGCGCCGGTCGCGAGTCTACACTTGCCCTCTACGCCGCGGAAGCAGGACTCCGCCAAACCTACGGCAGCTGGCCCGCAGCGGCCGCCGCGCTCCAACCGGGCGACAGTCTCGACCTTGGGTGGCAAGCGCTGCCGAATAAAGCTGATTACCGGACGGTAATTCATCGAGTCGATGGCGGCGGCCTCCAGGAATACTCGGTCGTTGTGCAAGGTCGGCGTACGGACCCGAAAGCGGGCATCATTACCATCGTTGCCGCTGCCGGTGGAGTTCCAATCTTCGGCCAGGCAGTGCACACTGACGGTGATCTTTATCTCTCCAACGGGGGGTTGTTCGACTCCTTCGATTCGGGGAACGGCCCCTACGGGTTGGCGACCGTAGATACGACGGCGAATCTTTTTGCCAACGGCGCGATCAACATCACCGGCACGACGGTAAAGGGCAGTGCTAGCGCTACGGGTGCTGTCTCAGTCGGCGCCGGTTCGAGTGTGACTGGAGGCACGACACCAAACGCTCCGGTACAGCCGCCGATGGACATTAACACGTGCCCCGTTGCCGGCTACACGCCAACCGCGAAAGTACCACCCGCACCCGGCGTCTCCTACAGCTCTACGACGGGCGTGTTAACCGTGAGTAGCGGGACTCTGACGTTGACTGACACGAGCTATTTCTTTCGCGTAATCGTGCTGACGGGTAACGCGAAGCTGTCGTTCCCCGCGAACCCCAGCGTTTCCGTGGTACTGCGCGATTCGATAAACGCAGCTTCAGGAACCGTGATCAACCAGTCGATGAATGCCGCGAACCTCGCGTTTTCTTCGTGCGGGACGTCGCCGACTCCGGCGTATTGGGCTCTCAGCTCCAACGGAACGGCGTCCTACTATTCGGTCTACGCGCCTAACCACGTCGTCTACGAGACCGGCGGCGGTGATTTCTATGGTGCTGTAGTGGCGCAGATTTACTACGCATCCGGAGGCGGTCGATTCCACTACGATGCTGCACTCGCGCGCCTGCCGTCGAACAAGATCGCTGTGCAGAAGGGATCCTGGGCTCAACTGCCTGGAAGCTGAGGTCGGGCTCTATTTCTTCTTAACTCAGCCCGCGACGGCTCAACCTTTTCCTTTGCCGGAAAGCCTGCTTCGGTACTGCCTCTCTCCCGGACCGATGTAGATCTGTCGAGGCCTCGCGATTTTCTGCTCCTTATCCAGTAGCATCTCTTCCCACTGGGCGAGCCATCCCGGCATCCGGCCAATCGCAAACAGCACCGTGAAGAAATCGGTCGGAAAAGCCATTGAGCGATAGATGAGCCCGGTGTAGAAGTCGACGTTCGGATACAGCTTGCGCGAGACGAAATAGTCGTCCGAAAGAGCGATGCGCTCGAGCTCGAGCGCGATCTCCAGATCCTTGTCGACGCCGACCACCTTGAAGACTTCGTCGGCGAGCTTCTTCACAATTTTGGCGCGCGGATCGTAGCTCTTGTAAACGCGGTGGCCGAATCCCATCAGGCGTCCGCCCTGTCCACTCTTTACACCCTCGATGAAAGCAGGGACGTTCTTGACGCTACCGATCTCGTTGATCATGCGCAGCACCTGCTCGTTGGCGCCCCCGTGGAGCGGCCCGAACAGCGCAGCCACGCCAGCCGAAACGGCGGAGAACGGATCGACATGCGACGATCCTACTGCGCGAACGGCGTTGGCCGAGCAGTTCTGCTCATGGTCGGCGTGCAGGATGAACAGTATCTCGAGGGCGCGACTGAATATGGGATTAGCCTCATACTTCGATTCAGTCATCCGCGCGACCATTGACAGAAAATTCTCGACGTACGACAGGCGGTTGTCCGGGTAAACGAACGGCAGGCCCTTCACATGGCGGTACGAGAACGCCGCGATAGTCGGAGTTTTCGCCAACAGGCGAATGATGGAGATATTGCGTTCGGTCTCGTCGAAGATGTTGCGCGCCGATGGGTAGAACGACGCGAGCGCGGCAATCGAGCTGTTGAGGATCGCCATCGGGTGCGCGTCGTAGCGAAACCCTTCGAGGAACTTGCGCATGTTCTCGTGCACGTACGTGTGGAAGGTGATGTCGTGCACGAACTGATCGTATTCCTGCTGGTTCGGGAGCTCTCCGTGGCGAAGCAGCCACGCCACCTCCAGGAACGTCGCGTTCTCGGCGAGCTGCTCTATCGGGTATCCGCGGTAGCGCAGTATTCCTTTCTCGCCGTCTATGAAAGTGATAGCGCTCTTGCATGATGCCGTGTTCAGGAATGCCGGATCGTAGCTCATGAGCCCCGGATCGTCCGCCTCGGCTGTCTTCAGTTTCTTGAGGTCGACAGCTCGAATGGCCTTATCGGCGATCGGTATGGTGACGCTCTTGTTAGTGCGGCTGTCTTTTATCTCGAGTCCAGTTCCGGTCGGTGGCGACGAGGCTGGCGGTGGGGAAGATGGCGCTTTGGAAGGGTTCTTTTTGGCGGGTGCGGCAGCGGTACCGGTCTTCGGCATTCTGGTCTCCAGTTGACTAGATGCAATTTAGCGCAACGACGGTGGGAGTGAGAATCACGCGCGGACTTGCGCCGTTCTGCGTGTAGCGCTCAAATACTTGTCGGTACGAGAACAGGAGCATGATGGCGTTCACCAGAAGGGTAGCCGGCATGGCCGCTAGTTCCGAAGGAATGATGGCGATGCCGCCGCGGAGGCATTTCATCCGCAAGATGGTGCGAAACTTTACCATCGCGACGTCTGTAATTGGCGGAGGTTTGTTCATAGGCATGGCCGGCTATCATTCGTTCGGCAGTTTGAGCTGGCTCGAATCGTTTTATTACGCGGCGATGATTCTGTCCGGTGAGGGTCCACCGCCGGACCCGACCACTCTGAGCACCGCGCGGATGGGCCACCTGCACGTCTTCGCGGGCTTCTACGCGCTTTTCAGTGGCGTGACCTTCATTACCATGGTTGGCGTGTTGCTGGCCCCAGCACTGCACCGATTCCTGCACCGGTTTCATCTGGAGATCGCCGGTCACGACGATCGAGAGGACTAGAATTACCACGGAGGCGAGCGATGCCGAAGCTTCTCATCACGCTCTGTTCCATTTCGATCTCTCTGCAGTCCGTCGTCCCATCGACGGCTCTCTCTCAGCGGGGCGCGCGCGCACCCGTGAGCCTGCCAGACGGGCCCGGCAAGGAAATCGTCCAAAGTGTCTGCTCGCAATGTCATGGGCTCGGCATGATCACGAACGACGGATACACGCGAGCGGAATGGCAGCGCGTATTCAGCACGATGGTCGACTTGCCCAAGGAGAAGTCCGATCTCGTAGCGACTTATCTCGCAACGCATTTTCCGGAGAAGCCTAAGCCCGTCCCCGTGATGATTTCGGGACCAGCGTCGGTCCAATTCAAGGAATGGTCGCTACCAACCAAAGGATCCAGGCCGCACGATCCGCTTGCGACTCCGGACGGCGCGCTCTGGTACACCGGCATGTTCGCGAACAAGCTCGGCCGAGTGAACACGGCGACGGGGCAGATAAAAGAGTACGCGCTGGCAACGCCGGGTTCGGGGCCGCACGGACTCGTCGCCGACAAGGACGGAAATATCTGGTTCACCGCGAACTCCAAGGGCTACATCGGAAAGCTCGATCCCGGTACCGGCCACATTACGGAGTATCCCCTTCCCGATGGTGCACGTGATCCGCACACGCCGATCTTCGATCAGAAAGGAACGCTCTGGTTCACAGTGCAAGGCGCAAACATGGTCGGGCGCCTGAACCCGACCACAGGTGCGGTGAAGGTGGTCTCATCGCCGACGCCAAGGTCGAATCCATACGGAATGGTGATCAGCTCGAAAGGAGTACCGTTCTTCGTCGAGTTCGGCGCGAACAAGATCGCGAGCATCGATCCGAACACGATGGAGATTCACGAGTACACGCTGCCGAACGAGGCAACGCGTCCGCGCCGTGTCGCAATCGACGATAATGACGTGCTTTGGTACTCCGATTACTCGCGCGGCTATCTGGGGCGATTCGATCCGAGCACCGGAAAGACCGCAGAGTGGCCATCACCGAGCGGCCCAGAATCGCGGCCCTACGCTATCACCTTCACCAACGGCGTGATCTGGTACGTCGAAAGCGCCACGAAGCCCAACGCGCTGGTTCGGTTCGATCCAAAAACAGAGAAATTTCAGACGTGGAAGATTCCTGGCGGTGGCGGCGTAGTGCGCAACATGATGCCGACGAAGGACGGAAACCTGGTTCTTGCCGAGAGCGGCCTGAACATGGTGGCTCTGGTCGTGGTGCGAAGGTAGTTCACCTCACAGCCGCTTCACACGAACGACCCTCCACTTTCCGCCTGTGACGCTCCGGCCAGGAGTCGACGGAACCGTCGTGAAGGTGCCTTGGATCGTGCCGGCGTCGACAAACGCGCCCTGAAAAGTTGTCGTGACCGGACAATCGCAGTCCGGATCGCGATAGGGGTCGAGCGTACCGGCCAAGCTGCCTCCTTCCTTCCTGACGAAGTGAATCTTTAGGACGGCGCGATCCTGCGTCGCGAGATTACTCAACGCCTCGCGTTCCTCTTGGGTCAACAAAGAATCCGGGCGCGGAATCATCACCACGTTTCCCGATGCGCTGCCCTCCCCCGCTCTCAGAGTGAATGCAATCGTGCCGCTACGTCCGGTCTGGCTGCTGTTGTAGCTGCCACGCCACACGCCGACGAGTGGGTTGAGATCAAAATCACTCGAGCTGAGCTCGATCGACGGTTGGCGCGAGGGCGCACACGCCATGCTCAAGACGCTGATACACGTCGTGAAGTTCCGAGCGGAGCGAAGGCTGAATGTGAGCAGTTCCATCGTCAGAGAGATTGGCAGCAAACTCCCCGGCGATCAAGTCATCGCTACAAGGGCCGTGGCTCTGCGGCCGGAACAGAACTGAAGCCTTTGCGCTCCATCTTGCCCCAGTCCTTGCGGCCGCGCAGAAATTTCCAGAGTCCGCGTAGACGCCAGTACACATTCAGCTGCCGATATCCGAGGTTTTCGAGGAGCGCCCACCAGAAGAGAAGAGCGCGATCCCTGAACGTCGCATAGCGATGGAAGCTTACGTCCTCGAGAATCAGTGTGAACGCAGTCAAAGCCGTACCGAGGCCATAGGCAGTGAGATAGAACAGCGCGGCGAATCGCCAGTCCACTGAGCCGATGATGAGACCCACGGCGAGGCCCGCGAGCCCCACGACCTCGATCACAGGCGAGAGGAGCTCGACGAACATGTAGTAGGGGAAGACAAATACGCCGGTGATTCCGTAACGCGGATTGAACAACATTCCGCGGTGGCGCCAGAGAACGTCTGCCAGTCCGCGGTGCCACCTGTCGCGCTGCCTCCCGAGCACGCTGGCAGATTCGGGCACTTCGGTCCAGGCAACTGGATCGGGCACAAAGGCGATCTTCCCCGGTCCGCCGCGCTCATACGACAGTCTCTTCAGGCGAAGCACGAGTTCCATGTCTTCACCCACCGTGTCGTGCAGATATCCACCGGCATTGAGGACCGCTTCCCGCTGGAACAAGCCGAACGCGCCCGAGATGATAATGTTGCCGCCCAGTCGGTTCCAACCGAGCCGGCCGAACAGGAACGCGCGCAGATATTCCACGACCTGCACTCCTGCCAGCATTCTGGCAGGAACTGCGGCCTTGAACACGCGACCGTGCTTCACTTCCGATCCGTTCACCACTCTGATCGTGCCGCCGGTCGCCACGACGTCCGTCCCATAGAGAAATGGTCTCACCATTCGCTGCAGGCCGTCGGCCTCGATCAGCGTATCGGCATCCATCGCGCAAACGAGCTCCCCGCGCGCGAAGCTCAGTCCGACGTTGAGCGCGTCGGCTTTTCCACCATTCTCCTTATCCACGACGACTAACGCCGGATACGCCGACGAGCGGTAAAGCGTCCGAACCGGTTTGGTCTTGATCCGCTGTTCGTAAATTGTCTTCACCGCCACTAGATCGAATCGCTTCGTGAGCACATCCATCGTGCGATCCCGCGACCCGTCGCTAATCACTATCACCTCGAGGCTCGGATACTGGAGCGCGAGGAGCGCCCGCAGGCTCGTTTCGATGGTCGCTTCCTCGTTGAATGCCGGCGCCAGGATCGAGATCGTCGGAGACAGCGTCGAGCTCAGAAGCAGGTGCCGACTCTCGTCTGCAATAAGGAGCATATGACGGCGCAGCTCGAGCAGAGAGCTGACGAGCAGCACCAGGTACCAGACGTTCACGCCGAGGAAATAAAGAAGCACAGCGATCTGGCCCTTGACCAGAATCTGGTTGTAAGCGGAAGCGAAAATCTCGTTCATCCAGCTGCCGCCATCGGAAGATCCAGAACCTGCTGCGCCATATCAGCGGCGAACCGGTCGTCGCCCTTCAGTGCGCGTCGGAGGAATAGCGCACCGGGAGCTCCAATTGCGCGGAGCGCGAGACCGGCGTCCCTGCGAACCCGCCACTTCGGATCGCGAAGGCATTCGGCGATCTGAGGCGCAGACTGCCAGTGCTGCATCCTGCCGAGCGAGAATGCGGCGGCAGCTCTCACTTTGGAATCCTCGTCCCGAAGTAGCTCGGTCAGCCGCTCCGCCACGGCTGCGCCTCCAATGGCACCGAGAAGTCGCGCTGCAGCGACCCGGATGCCCGCATCTTCATCGCCTGAAAGAGTCAACGCCGCTGGACAGAAGCTCACCTCGGCCAACGACTCCGCGACGCGCAATCCGGCTTCCACAGCGCGACCCGAATGCGTTTCCAGGAATGCGGCGAGCGGACCCGCGACGACTCCACCCATGCGAAGGAGCGCGTTCTGGACAGCGAAACGTGCCTGCGTCGCAGGGTCTGCCAGCAGCCCAAGCATCGCCGAAATTACAGGGACCGATGGCTGGGCTGCCGCCCATTCCGCGGCCTGCGCGCGAAGCGCCGGGTGCTGATCGCCGAGGAGTTTCTCGACGAGCGGATCGGGAACGTCGAGTCGGGATAGAATTCGCGCCCCGCGCAGTCGTCGAGTCCACATTCGGCTCTCGCATAACTTGCGCGCGCGATCGATGAGTCCCACCCGCGCTGCAATGAAGCGGAGTCTTTCCTTGCCAGCTCCGCTCAGATTTCGCGAGATCTCGAGAAACGCGGTCACCTGCGCATCGTGCGGCAGTTTCCCGAGAGCATCGGTGTCCTCGACGTTGATGAAACCGCTCGTGACGAGGCGAGTGAGGCTGTCGCGCGCGGCGGTCGTGCGCTTGAGCAAACGCCTGTCGTGGAAGTAAAGCCACAACCCGTGCAGGAAGAACAGACCTATGGCGAGGACGAGCAGACCGACCTCGATCAGCATGACGATGTTGAGCAGGTGCTTGCTTACCACGTCTGACTCTGTTTGAGAACGGTTCGAACCTTGTGCATCAGCACCGGAACGCTGAATGGTTTCGCGATGTGATCGACGGCGCCGAGCTCGAGCGCGTTGAGAATGTCGCGTTCTCCGGTTCGCGCTGTGAGCATCACGACGCTGCTCAACCTCGTGACTTCACCGGCCTTGAGTCGGCGCAAAACATCCAGGCCGTTGAGCGCGGGCAAGTCGACGTCGAGAAGGATTGCCGACGCCTGAATTTCAGGTGGATTTCCCGTGAGCGCGGCGACCGCAGTCTCCCCGTCGGCGAACGTCGCGACGCGCAAGCTTCTGCTCTCCATCGCGTGCTGGAGGAGCGATACGAGTGCGCCGTCGTCGTCTATGATGGCGACGTCGACTCTGCGTGTGAGCGCGCCGGTGAGGTTGATGCCTGCGATTCCAACTTTGGAAGTTCCGCCTGCGCTCTGAACGACCTGCAGGGCCTTGTGGGCCGCGTCCCACAAGGCTGGAACTGTATCGCCGTCCGTCTGATACTGAGCGATTCCGGCGGTGCACGACACGTGGACCTGACGACCATCGTCGGTGAGAAAATTCTGCTCGGCGATTTTTGCGCAGATCTGTGTGAGCCTGATAGCCGATTGCTCCTTCGCGCTTCCGTACATCCCGATGGTGAAGTCCGCGCCTCCCCACCAGCCAGCAACGTCTTCGCTGCGAAACGATTTCGGAAGCAGCTCACCGATCGATCGCAGAACTGCCTCCGCCGCGGCGCGTCCGAAAGTGGAGGCGATCCGGCCGAAGTCGTCGACTTGTAGCACTGCGATCGAGTATGGATCCGATTTTCTGCGCGCAAGGCGCATAAACCGCTCGATCAGCTCCGTAGCCTTGCCACCGGTGGCGAGGCCAGTGAGCGGATCCGTTTCGAGCGGCGTACGTCGCGCCTTGAGGCCAGTGAGTCTGCTCTCGATGCGCATCGTGAGCTCGGCGGGCACGAAAGGCTTGCCCACATAGTCGT
>DASQPS010000356.1:0-16595 GCA_035643845.1 Gemmatimonadaceae bacterium
CGGAGCCTATCGTCGAGGCGCTCAAAGGCGGCGCGAACATCGTGATAACGGGACGATCAACCGATACCGCGCTCACAATGGCCCCGCTTCGATACGAGTTCAATTGGGGACGGGAGAGTTGGGATCAGCTTGCTGCCGGCATCGTTGCCGGTCACATCATCGAGTGCGGCGCGCAGTGCTCGGGCGGAAACTGCCTATATGACTGGAGATCCATCCCTGATCTCGCCGACGTCGGATATCCGATTGTAGAAGGGAGGTCGGACGGCACGTTCGTAGTAACTAAACATCCCGGCACGGGCGGGCGGGTGTCGATTCCGACTGTCAGCGAGCAGCTCGTGTACGAGATGGGAGATCCGCATTCCTATATCACGCCCGACGTCATCGCGGATTTTGCCACGATCGAGCTCACCGAAGACGGCAGCGATCGAGTTCTTGTGTCGGGCATCAAGGGCAGGCCTCCGACCGACAAGCTCAAAGTGTCGGTTGCTTATCGCGCTGGATTCAAAGCCGTAGGCACTCTCGTCTACGCCTGGCCGGATGCGCTGGACAAGGCTCAACTTGCGGACAGAATTCTGCGGGAACGTCTGGACAGGCTAGGTCTCCACTTCGACAAAGTTCTCACCGAGTTCGTTGGCGCCAACGCAACTCACGGCCCACTCGCGGGCGAGCATCATGATGCGCCCGAGGTGCAGCTACGTTTCGGTGTACGCGGGAGCGATCGTGCGGCGGTGGAACGATTCACGCGTGAGATTGCTCCGCTCGTGCTCAACGGACCTCCCAGCGTGACGGGATTCGCCGGCGGACGACCCAAAGTGGAAGAAATTGTTGCCTACTGGCCCGCGCTCATCGACAAATCCGTTGTGAAAACAAAAGTGGACATCATCTGATGAAAGTCCGTCTCGTCGATATCGCGCACGCCCGGTCCGGAGACAAAGGTGACACAGCAAATGTCGGAGTAATCGCTCTGCAGTCACGATGGTACCCAGCGCTGGAGAAATTCGTGACGCGGGACAAAGTGGCGCAGCATTTCCGCGGGATGATCGAAGGAGATGTCGAGCGTTACGAGCTGCCGAATCTCAATGCTCTCAACTTTCTCCTGCACGGTGCGCTTGACGGAGGAGGAACCCTCTCCTTGAAAACCGATGCCCAGGGGAAAGTCTACTCGACGGCACTCCTCCGGCTGGTGATCGACGTCCCCGACGCGGAGGCAAAGCGACTTGGCCTTCCGGAGGCTGCTTGAAGAACATTCGAGTTTCCGTTGAAGGCGCGATTGGCAGAATCATTTTGGCGCGCCCGGAGAAGAGAAACGCGCTCGATCGCGTGACCGCCGACGAGTTGGCAGAAGCGCTGTTTGCGCTCAGCGAATCGACAGTGCGGGTGATCGCGATAGAGGCGGAGGGAGTAGATTTTTGCGCCGGCGCTGATCTGTCCGCACTGGAGCAAATGCTGGACGCGCCCCGCCAGGCGCACATCGACGACGCCAAAGCACTCGGCCACGTTTTCCATACGATTCGCCGTGTGGAGAAGCCGGTCGTCGCGCTCGTGACAGGTCGCGCATTTGCGGGCGGCGCCGGCCTAGCTACTGCGTGCGACATCGTGCTCGCGCACGAGGACGCGCGATTCGGATATCCTGAAGTGACCATAGGATTCGTGCCTGCGATGGTCATGACTATGCTCCGCCGCTGCGTGGGAGAGAAGCAGGCCTTCGACCTCGTCTGCACCGGTCGGATCCTCAGCGCCGAGGAGGCGAGGCAGATCGGACTGGTTTCGAGGGTCTTCGCAGCCAGAGAGTTCGATCAATTGTCTCAGTCTGTCCTCGACCATCTTGCGGATCAGTCCTCGAGCGCAATGGCCGCTACCAAATCACTCTTTTACAAACTCGACAACCTCGCCTTTCTCGACGGCATATCGGCTGGAATCATCGCCAATGCCGACGCGAGGTCGACCGAAGATTTTCGGGAGGGCGTCAGACGCTTCACGAGGCGCGACAAGACATGAGTCCATTTACGACTGCAAAGCTCGCTCTCATGCTGATCGCAGCGGTTCTCCTTGGCTGGGGAATCCGCACCGACGATAGTGCGCTTCGCTGGGCTGGTATCGCCTTCCTATTCATCGCGCTGATTCTGCGTTTCTTCAAGCCGCGCAAGCCTCGCGGCCTTCAATGATCGAACCGCGGCGCACGACGATCATCGAGGCGCCGCGCCTCTCCAAGAAACTCGGTGTCGATCTCATTCTCGCCAGCGAGACCCTTCAGTACACTGGCAGCTTCAAGTTTCGCGCAGCATACAACGTCGCTTCGCACGTAAAGCATCCACACATCATTACCGCGTCGTCCGGAAACTTCGGTCAGGCGATTGCTTTTGCCTGCTCTCTTTTCGGCAAGCGATGCACGGTGGTGATGCCCGCGACGGCTCCCACCGTGAAAGTCGATGCAGTCCGTGACTACGGCGCGGACGTCGATCTGATCGACGTGAAAAAGAAAAGCAGGCTCGATCGCCTTTCCGAGCTGTCGAAACAATTCCCCGAAGCGTATGTCGCGAGCCCGTACGATGATCCACTGGTGATCGATGGAAACGCGACTCTCGCGGACGAGCTCTTTGCTCTGGGTCTGGATCTGGATTTCATAATCGCGCCGATCGGCGGAGGAGGGCTGACCTCCGGCCTCGTAAAGGCAGTGAAGCAGAGCGGCAAGGCGACAAGGATTCTCGCGGCGGAGCCAGCTCTGTCGAACGACGCGGCGCAATCGTTCAGGGCAGGGCACATCGTTGCTCTAAAGGAAGAATCGTCCACCATCGCGGATGGCGCTCGCGTGCTCAGGATTGGAGACACGAATTGGGACATCCTCAAAGACGGTCTCGCTGACGTCATCGAAGTCTCGGAGGAACAGATCCGGGAGGGAGTGAGACTTCTGTTCGCTCTCGCAAATCTCAAGGCAGAGCCAACCGGTGCGCTCGCCTTGGGTGCGGTGCTCGCCGATCGCCCGCGATTCAAGGACAAACGTGTCTGCTGCGTCGTGAGCGGCGGCAACGCGGATCCAGCTCTCTACGCGAAACTCATCGAAGGCATCTAGCTGATCCTTCCGCGATCGACGCGGCGCAACAATTACACGCGCGGTCCCTCGCCACCGGTGACGCGCTTCGGACGCTAACTTTCAAGTGATGGCGAATCCAACGCTTCACCGCGCTCGCGAAGTTCTCAAGAGCGCTTTCGGCTACGACAGCTTCCGCCCGGGACAGGAATCCGCTGTCTCCGCGATCCTTTCGGGGCGCGACACGGTCGTCGTTCTTCCAACTGGTGGCGGGAAGTCTCTGTGCTTTCAGGTTCCGGCTTTGATGATGCCGGGCCTCACTGTCGTAGTGTCGCCGCTCATCTCATTAATGAAAGACCAGGTCGACGCGCTCACCGCGAAGGGTCTTCCGGCCGCGTTCATCAACAGCACTCTATCCTCCTCACAAGTCTCTGACAGGATGGCTCGCGTCGAT
This sequence comes from Gemmatimonadaceae bacterium, assembly GCA_035643845.1. Lineage (GTDB taxonomy): Bacteria > Gemmatimonadota > Gemmatimonadetes > Gemmatimonadales > Gemmatimonadaceae > UBA4720. Next base: position 3,483 of record DASQPS010000356.1, read on the forward strand.
CGCGGCGAGATCAAGCTGCTCTACGTTGCCCCCGAACGCTTCGATTATGGGCGAACCGCCGAACGCCTACGTAAAGCCGGAGTTTCGCTACTCGCAATCGACGAAGCGCACTGCATCAGCCAGTGGGGGCACGACTTTCGGCCCAGCTATCTTCGCGTCAAGAAAGTGCACGAGGAGCTCGGATCTCCGACGACAATTGCACTAACCGCCACCGCGACGCCCGATGTGCGCGCCGACATTATCCGACAGCTCGGGCTGAGAAATCCGCAAACCATAATCACAGGCTTCGACAGGCCGAATCTCACCTACTACGTCATCCCTGCGAAAAATGACGATGAAAAGGAGAGACGCCTCGTCGAGATTCTTCGGAAGCACGAAGGCCTGGCTGTCGTTTATGCATCCACTCGAAAGGCTGTAGATCATCTCACGACGGTGCTGGAGCGCGCGAGAATCACCTCGGCGGGATACCACGCTGGACTCGATGACGCGCGCAGGCACGAAGTTCAGGAAGCGTTCATGACCGAAAGCATTCGCGCGATTGTCGCAACGAACGCATTTGGCATGGGGATCGACAAGCCAAATGTGCGGCTCGTGATTCACTACGCCATGCCCGGTACACTTGAGGCTTACTATCAGGAAGCAGGGCGCGCCGGTCGCGATGGGAAGCATTCGGACGTTTTCCTGTTGCACGCCTTTCCGGATCGCTTCACCCACGAATTCTTCATCAAGGGCTCATATCCAGACCGATCGCTCGTCGAACAGACCTACGAAGCGCTACGAAAACTCTCCGACAAGCAAGGCTTTGTGGACGCCGAGCCGCAGGACTTGGTCCGACTCGTCAAGGGAAAGGTCAATTCGCGCGAGATAGAAGGCGCGATACGCGTTCTCGAAAAATCCGGCGCGGTTGCCTCGAGCAGCGGCGAGCAGGCCCGCGTGCGAGTGCGACTCCTCGCGACGCCCGAACGAATCAAGCGGGAGCTGACGGGCGACTCGAATCTCGAGCTGGGATTACTCCGTGCGCTGTGGCGCGGCGTCGGTGCGTCTCTTCGCACTGGTGCCGTGATCGATCTGGACGGACTTCCGCCAGGTATTGGCGGATCGAAGGCGGCAGTTCCGCTCCTCGATGCGCTGCAAGATCGGCAATTCATCGCGTGGGAAAGACTCGGCGCGGGTATGTACCTGGCTGATAAGACCGCGCCGCTGTCACAGTACGGAATCGATTGGTCACTCATCGACCGCCGCCGGAGCTCCGAGCTGTCGAAGCTTCAGGCCGTACAGCGATACGCTTATAGCAAGGAATGCAGACGCGGCTTCGTGCTGAAATATTTTGGCGATCCCGCCGCTCGCGCCCGATGCGATGGCTGCGACAATTGCCTCGGCGTAACAATGGTCGCCGAGCTGGAAAGTGTTCGCGAGGTTCGAAAAGAGAGGAAACGCTCGCGGACTTCCGACCGCCCGCAACGGGATGACGACCTCGCGCTTGGTCCAGCTGAGGAGAAGTTGCTGGCTGCTCTCAAGACTGTGCGAAGAAAAATCGCGCGCGAGGAACAAGTTCCTCCCTATATTGTATTCTCCGATCGAACGCTTGCTGAGCTTGCCGTCAGACGTCCACGGTCTCTCAATGCATTGCAGGACGTTCGGGGTATAGGACCTATGAAGCTGGAGAGATACGGCGAACAGTTTCTCGCCGCGATTGCCGAGCTCGACGAAACCGAGGCCGCCTGAGCGCGACCTTGCAACTGTGTCAAAATCGATGAAGCCAACAACTAACGATTCCGTTTTCGCGCGAACCCGTTCGCGCGAATTTTCCTCTGCTGACAGATGGCTGCTTTTACTTGTCGCCGTCGCTTCTGCGTTTGTCCCAGCTAGGATCCTGCTGGCTCAGGGCCTCGCCGGCCCTCCGAGCTCGCCCCTACCGTTTGACCCGGCGGTTACAATCGGCACTTTGTCGAACGGTCTCCGCTACTACGTCCGCGAGAACCATAAGCCGGAAAAGCGCGCCGAGCTCCGCCTCGTAGTGAATGCCGGTTCCGTCCTCGAGGACGAGGACCAGCGCGGCCTTGCTCACATGGTCGAGCACATGGCGTTTCGAGGCACCAAACTCTTCCCGGGCAACAAGGTCTCGAGCTATCTCGAGTCCGTCGGGATGCGTTACGGGCCGGACATCAACGCGTTCACTAGCTTCGACGAAACCGTCTACATGATCACGATCCCGACCGATACCGCGGCGATCGTCGACAAGGGTTTCCAGATACTCTCTGAATGGGCGCACAACCTGACGTTCGAGCCATCTCAGATCGAAAAGGAACGGCCAGTCGTTATTGAGGAGTGGCGACTTGGACAGGGCGCTGAGAACCGGATGCAGAATAAATGGTTTCCGGTCCTGTTCACCGGTTCGAGATACGGTGTCCGAATTCCCATAGGAGACGAAAAAACACTGGAGACCTACAAGCCGGCAACGCTCCGGCGTTTTTACGACACGTGGTATCGCCCTGACCTGATGGCCGTTGTCGCCGTCGGGGACTTCGACAAGAAGCGCGTGGTCCAGCTTATCAGCCGCTACCTCGGCGCTATTCCACCGGCCACCAATCCTCGGCCGCGGCTTCAGTTCCCTGTACCGTCGCACGACAGCACACTCGTCTCGATCAATAGCGACAAGGAAGCCACACGCTCCGTGATCCGGCTTTTGTACAAGGAGCCGAAACGGTCGAACACGACGCTTGGTTCGTACAGACAACGGCTCGTCGAAGGTCTTTTCGGCGCAATGTTCAACGATCGGTTCTCCGAGATTACACAGAAGCCGAATCCGCCATTCATCAACGCTTTCGCTTCGCAGGGCGATCTGGTTCGCTCGGCCGAATCTTTTTCTCTGACGGCGATCGTCGCTGACAACGGCATTCCTCGAGGGCTCAACGCGCTGCTGACGGAAGGCGAGCGCGTCAAACAGCACGGATTCCTCCAATCCGAGCTCGACCGGGCAAAAAAGGATTTTGAGAGAGGAGCAGAGCAGGCGTACGCCGAAAGGGACAAGACGAACTCTAGCGTTTACGCCGAGTCGTACGTCTCCGCCTTCCTCGAGAGCCAGCCGTCGACGAGCATCGATTTCGATCTTCAGGCGATGAAGAAGTTCCTCCCGACCATTACTCTCGACGAGGTCAACCGCCTGGCGGGCGAGTGGATGACGGACAAGAATCGCGTTCTTGCGACGACCTCGCCGGAGAAACCGGGCATCGTAAACCCGACTCCGGGCGAGTTGCTTCTCGCGTTCGATGCGGTGAAAAACGCCAAGATCGCCGCTTACACTGAGAGCGCTCCGTCCCAGCAGCTCGTGGATAAAGATCCCGTCGGCGGAAAGGTCGTTTCGGAGCGAAAGATCGACAGCGTCGGAATAACCGAATGGACACTTTCGAATGGTGTCCGGGTCCTTCTCAAGCCCACGGATTTCAACGCAGACCAGATCTTGTTCACCGGCTATAGTCCCGGAGGCGCCTCACTTCTTCCCGACACCAGCTTTGTCGCTGCGAGCGCTGCCGACTTGACCCCGATGACGAGCGGCGTCGGGCATTTCTCTGTCATCGACCTGCAAAAATATCTCGCGGGGAAACAAGTCAGTGTCTTTCCGAGCATCGGCGACCTCAGCGAGGACATTTCCGGAAACGCATCGCAGCGCGACGTCGATACGATGCTGCAGCTCGTTTACCTCTACTTCACCGAGCCGCGGCTCGACACTTCGCTAGTCAACACGTTCATCGGGCGGTTCAAGGGCGTGCTCGCCAACCGGAGCGCGAGCCCGGATGCGGCGTTCAGCGACACCATTCAGGTCACCATGTCGCAACACTCGGTGCGCGACCAACCCGTGTCGGCTCAGATCCTCGACCGGATCGACCCTTATCGCTCCTACAATTTCTACAAGGACAGGTTCGCGAACGCCGGCGGCTTCACTTTCGTTTTCGTCGGGAACTTCAAGCCCGATTCGCTGAAGCCACTCATCGCGAAATGGCTCGGCTCGCTACCGTCGACGGGTCGCAAGGAGACGTGGCGCGACACCGGCACCCGACCGCCGACTGGCGTGGTTGAGCGCGTGGTGAAAAAGGGCGCGGAGCCCAAAGCAAGAACCGCTTTGGTGTTCACCGGTCCGTTCGATTACACGAGGGAGAATCGATATCATCTCAGCGCGCTCGCAGAGCTGCTCAACATCAAGCTGCGCGAAGCGCTGCGGGAGAATCTCGGCGGCACGTACGGCGTGAGTGTCAGTCCGGTCGCGATGCGTGATCCGCAACCTGCCTACCGCTTCTCAATAGGCTTTGGATCTGCGCCCGAGAGGCTCGAAGCCCTTACCGCCGCCGCGCTACTTCAAATCGACAGCGTGAAGCGTTTCGGCACGACGCCAGAATATCTCAACAAAGTGAAGGAGGCGGCGCTCAGATCGCGTGAGACCGCGCTGAAACAGAATTCCTACTGGCTCGCGCAAATTTCAACTTTCGACCAAAGCGGTTGGGCGCTCCAGGATATTCCAAACGGGGAGAAGCTTATTTCGGCCCTTACCGCGGAAGACTTGCAGCGGGCGGCGCAGAAATACCTCCGGACGGACAATTACGTCCGCGTGTCCCTCTACCCGGAGAATTTTCCGGCAGCCGGCACAAAGTAGCGGACTCTCCTTCATGGACGACTCGCTTTACTTCACCGAGCAGCACCTCGCAGTACGCAACATGGTGCGCGAGTTCGCTCGGAGCGAGGTGGCGCCTGTCGCCGCGGAGCTCGATGCGAAGGCAGAGTTCCCTTGGGCAAACGTCAAACGAATGGGCGAGCTCGGCCTGCTTGGGATTCCCTGGCCTGAAGAACTGGGAGGCGCCGGGCTCGATCTCCTGAGTTATATGATCGTCATCAACGAGATGGCGAAGGTCGACGCGTCACACGCGATCACCATTTCAGCCCATACGACTCTTGGCACATCCCCGATCGTGAATTTCGGGAGTGCCGCTCAGAAGAAACGTTACGTCCCACTTCTCGCAAGCGGTAAGGTTCTTGGCGGCTTCGGGCTGACCGAGCCGGCGGCGGGGAGTGATGCCGCCAGCACTCAATCGACCGCGGTAAAAAAAGGGGCCCATTACATTCTGAACGGCTCGAAGATCTTCATCACGCACGGCGGCGTCGGAGAAATCTTCGTAGTGACGGCAGTCACCGATCGCTCGAAAGGCACTCAGGGAATCAGCTCCTTCATCCTTACGAAGGAAGCGAGCGACCTCGACAAGGCGCGCGGCCTCGACATTGGACACGACGATTCACTCCAGGCCCTGCCGGGTTTCAGGGCAGGAAAGAAGGAAGACAAGCTAGGATGGAGAGCGTCCGACACGAGGTCGCTGATTTTCGAGGACGTTGAGGTCCCCGCGGAGAACTTGCTCGGAGAGGAAGGGGAAGGGTTCACAAACTTCATGCGCACGCTCGACTCTGGCCGCGTCGGGATCGCCGCGCTATCGCTTGGCATAGCCGAAGGTGCGTTCGAACAATCACTGCGATATTCAACGCTCCGGAAGCAGTTCGGTCAGGCGATCTCGAATTTTCAGGGAATACAGTTTCAGCTAGCAGACATCGCGACTGAAATCGAAGCTGGCCGGCATTTGATGTTTCACGCGGCGTGGCTCGCTCAGCACAAGCAGCCGTTCGGGAAACAGGCCGCGATTGCAAAGCTCTACTGCTCCGAGCTCGCGATGCGAACCACCATCAAAGCAATCCAGATCCATGGCGGCTACGGATACACCAAGGAGTACCCTGTCGAGCGCATGTTCAGGGATGCGAAGATCTGCGAGATCGGAGAGGGAACTTCCGAGATCCAGCGTTTGGTGATAGCGCGACACCTTCTTAAGGAACTGGCGGATTGACCTATTCCGAGGTTGCCAAGCGTCTCAGGCTACCGCTCGGCTTTCTGCTCGGCATTACCTACCTCCTCTTTGCCCGGCCGACACCCCTCACGCTTACGGTGGGCGGCGCTGTCGCGCTGCTCGGCGTGATCGTGCGGGGCTGGGCTTCGGGGCACATCTCGAAGAACGAGCGGCTTGCGACGACCGGCCCCTACGCGCACACGCGAAACCCTCTTTACTTCGGGAGCTTTCTGATCGCGGCGGGATTTGCGATCGCCGCGCACTGGGCTCTTCTTCTTCTGGTCGTGGCATTTTTCGTCCTGATCTATGCGCCAACCATGCAGCGCGAACGCGCGAACATCGCGGACCGGTTTCCCGATGCGTATGAGAGCTACGCTGCCAACGTCCCGGCATTCATCCCCCGCCCGACCCCATGGAAGGCGACCCATCCCGATGATGACGGCGCTTTCAGCCTCGAGCTGTACATGAAGCACGGCGAGTGGAAGGCGGCGCTGACTTTCGTCCTCGTCATGGCTTGGCTGGCTGCAGTGACCAACGCAGGAGTCGCTGGGCTCTGGCTCATTCGCCGCGCTGTGACGGGCGCCTGACCCCAGCCGTCACATATCTGCAGTCACTGAAGCCGTGGCATCAAGGTCGGCACGCTGGGGCGTAAGTTGTTGTCGCTGTTGCGGAAACAATCAGGCGTGCGGTAAATTGTCCGCACTGACTGTGGCTCCTCATGCATGGGGTACTCGCGCGACTCGCGGGTCCCGGACACATGGAACGGGAGCACCGAAGGTGATAGACCAGGAAAATCATAACGCGGCCCTGTAGCACGACCGCGCGAACTTTATTGGACCGTCCTCCGCACTACTTGTCGAGTCGCCAGGTAGTGGGCTGAGCCGGGCAACAATGAAAAGAGAAATCCTCATCAACGCGGCTCCGCGCGAAACGCGGATCGCGATTCTGGAGGACGCGAAGCTCGTCGAGCTCCTCGTAGATCGTCCAGACAACCGACGCATGGTCGGTGACATTTACCTCGGCCGCGTCGACGCCGTTCTTCCCGGAATTCAGGCCGCTTTCGTCGATATTGGAACCGAAAAAAGCGCGTTCCTTCACGCTTCTGATCTGGTCCGTCAGGCCGCCGACGAGGCGGAGGACGACGACGAAGACGAGGACGACGCCGATGAGCCCAGCGAAAAAAAGAACGGCAACGGAGCGCAGAGCAACGGCAGGCGGGCGAAGGCTCCGCCAATTCAGGAGGCGTTGAAGCGCGGCCAGGAGATTCTGGTTCAGATCTCCAAGGAGCCAATCTCGACCAAAGGTCCGCGGGTCACAGCGCAAATCTCGCTCGCGGGCCGGTTCCTCGTGTACATCCCCGATTCATCCAAGGTCGGCGTCAGCAGGAAGATCGGCTCGTCGGCTGAGCGCTCGAGGCTGAAAGAGCAGGTCCAGAACATTCTTCCAGAAAAATCGGGCGGCGTCATCGTCCGGACGGTCAGCGAAGACGTCACTCCCGAGATGCTGAAGCGAGAGCTCAACAGCCTCATGTCGCAGTGGAAGAAGATCAAGCGCAAAATGCATTTCCAGAAGGCTCCTTCACTGGTCAACCGTGAGAGCGGCCTTACACGCGGACTTGTCCGAGATCTTTTTAGCGACAAAGTCGACAGCCTCGCCGTCGACTCGCGCCAGGTTTACAACGAGATCGTGACGTATCTCAAGGAGATTGCTCCGGATCTGATCCTCCGCGTGAAGCTGCACGAATCGCAGGTTCCACTGTTCGATACTGCTGGAATCGAGTCCGAGATACGGGACATCTTCAAGCGCCGCTGCGATCTTCCATCTGGTGGATACCTGATCATCGAGCCAACCGAAGCTCTCGTCTCGATCGATGTGAACTCGGGCAGATATACGGGCAAAAAAGATCCGGAGAAGACGGTTCTCCGGACGAACATGGAGGCTGCCCAGGAAGTGGCGCGGCAGCTTCGTCTTCGCGACGTGGGCGGAATCATCGTTTGTGATTTCATTGACATGGAAACGAAGGCAAACCGGGATCGCGTTCTCCAGGAACTGAGGCAGCACTTGTCGCGCGACCGGGCTCGAACGAAAGCCTTCGCCGTAAGCGATCTCGGTCTGATCGAGATGACGAGGCAGCGGGTTCGCCAAAGCCACTATCAATCCTCGACAGAAGCGTGTCCGACCTGCGGTGGCTCCGGTCGCGTCCTCACCCCCGAGACAATCGTCCGGCGGATGGAGAGATCTGTCAAGCGCATGGCGGTCGAGGGTCGCCGCGACAATCTCCTGGTAAAACTTCACCCCGACGTCGCGATGTACGTCCTCGAGCAGGAGCGCGACCTCGCGCAGAAGCTGCAAAAGGCCGCGAATTTTTCGCTCGAGTTTCGTGACGATCCATTGCTCAAGCCCGACGAATTCAAGCTCGTCGTGAAAGCTCAGGGTCGTGACGTCACACAGCAGTACGCGATCGCGTGACTTGAACGGAAACAGAACGGGATCCGAGATCTCAGTAACCAATGATCTGAGATCCCGGGCACTACCTGAGAGACCGTGCGGCCCGGAAGAATGGAAATCCGCAAAGCTCGCTCGCAGCCACAGTAGAACGGTCTTGCGGATTTGACTGAGATCTTAGATCGCATGCTCTGAAATCTCGGATCCCGTTCTTTTTCTTGAGTCGTTGCTACTCCGAGTAGTCAGTTGCCAGGCTTGACCCCCACCGCCCCTGAAGCTAATTTTAAAGGCTATTCTGCCTCACTTAACAGCAACAACGACCATGACTTACGCGATCATCAGAACCGGCGGCAAGCAGTTCCGCGCCGAGGCTGGAAAGACCATTAGAATTCCCACGCTCGAGGGCGACGCTGGTTCGAAGATCACTTTCGACGACGTGATCCTCGGCTCCGAGGGCGATAAGACGCACGTTGGAGCGCCCGGCGTAAAGGGGGCGCGCGTCACCGCCGAAATCGTCAAGCACGGTAAAGGCGACAAGATCGTGGTCTTCAAGCATCGCCGCCGTAAGAACTACGCGAAGAAGCAGGGACACAGACAGGCATTTACCGAAGTGAGAATCAAGGACATCGCCTTCGGCAAGAAGAGCGGAGGAGAGAAGTAATGGCACATAAGAAGGGTGTAGGCTCATCGCGCAACGGACGCGACAGCAACCCACAGTATCGCGGAGTGAAAAAGTTCGGTGGTGAGAAAGTCGTCGCCGGCAACATCATCGTCCGTCAGTGCGGCACCAAGTGGCACCCGGGCCGCAACGTCGGTCTCGGCAGCGATTTCACGATCTACTCTTTGATCGACGGCGTCGTCAAGTTCGAGCACAAGAGCAAGACGCGCTACAAGGTGAGCGTCTATCCTGACATCGAGAATTCTGCCGCCTAGTCTTCGAAGCTCGTTGAAAAGCCCCGCGAGGGGCTTTTTTGTTGGGCGACGTTTCCGCGCACGAAACACGGGGCTGCAGAATTGCGTAAGATTTATCAATAAATCACCCGAGACTCAGATGGCTCTACTCGACAGGCTCAAACAGGAACTGGATCGCGCCGGCAAAGCGGCGCAGGATGCTTTTGACGACGGCAAAACGCGTTTGGAAGCTTTTCGCACTCGGCAGCTCGCCGACAAAGCCGCGCAGGCACTTGGCTATGCCGTTTTCCGCGCGAGGAAGGGCGGCAGAGATCTCGATGCCGCGACCTACGATCGTCTGAGCGGCACGCTAGACACGCACGACACCGAAGCCGCCCGGCTCGAGGCTGAGATAGAATTGAGGCGCCAGCAGTCCGCTGCGTCGCGGCCATCTTCCACCAGCACGACTGGCGACGCGGGATCTACGGGTAGCGCCGAGTATCCTGGCTCTGCGACGTAAAAAGTCTGCCACGCGTTGCGGCTGATGACGCCGCGCGCGTGACGCTGAGAAATCGCTTACCGTTGTCCGTTAGCAAAAAGGCCTCCGAAGTCGGAGGCCTTTTGCTAATCCCGCTCATTCGATCACTGCGGAGGAGTGTTGTGGGTACCAGGCAAATTCCGATAGCGTTCCATTAGCTCGTCCTGGCGTGTTTTGTCGTGGTATTCGCGGCCACGAACGAAAACATGCTCTACTCTCGTGGTGAACTCGAACGGATCTCCGCTCCAAACCACGACGTTGCCCTCCCTGCCTGGCTGAAGTGAGCCGACACGATCGGCGACTCCAAAAATTTCCGCGGGTGCAAGCGTGACTGCGCGTAGAGCGTTGTCCCAAGCCATTCCATACGCGACTGCGTTGCCGGCTTCCTGCTTGAGATTTCGGACGTTGAATGCTTCCTCGTCGCCGCCGCCCGCGTTGCCGATTAGCGCAACTGGAACTCCGGCTTTGCTCAGAATCGCGGCGTTTTCCTGCCGCTGGCCGAGACTCGCGAAGCCAGCGGGAATGTTATTCATCGCGCCGGTGAGCACCGGCACGTGTGCGGCAGCCAGCTTGTCCGCCATCATCCACGCTTCGGCGCCGCCTCCGATCATGAGCTTGATGTTGAACTCCCGAGCCAGGCGCAGTGCGTCGTCGATATCGGCTTCTCGATCCACGGTGACGACAAGCGGGAGCTTGCCTTCGACCACCGGGATCATCGCTTCGAGGTCGAGCCGACTCGCCGAGAAAGTGCGCGTCTGAGCCCGATCGAACGCTTCCCGGTGCGTTTGAAAAAACCGCGTGTCTTCGAGTAACTCGCGCAGCTTGACGATTAGCTCGCCGCGCGCCCGTAATCCTGCAGATTGAGGATCGCCTATCTCGGCAACCATTGCCACTGGCGCGCGAACCAACATGTCACTGGTCGTGCCCGGGACGACATCGACGAGGGCGGCTTGACCCGCAATCAGGCCTCCAGTCGGCATCACCACGAAACTCGTGATGCCGTCCTTTCTCGCCGGAGCAAGCATCACGGAATTCGGGTTCAGTCCGTCCCATACAGTGAAAGCCGCCGCGATGTTGTCTTTGCCGCGCGCTGACATATCACGCGTTTCGCTGACCGCGGCTATCTCCTGCACTCCGAGCTGTGTCGAGGAGTTCACGAAGCCCGGGGTAACGATTTTCCCGGTAGCGTCAATCCGCTGCGCGCCAGCCGGAATCGCGACGTTACTTCCGACAGCGGTGATTCGACCGTTCACGATCACCACGGTCCCGCCATCGATGGCCGGCCCGCTTACCGGGTACACTTTGCCGCCAGTGATAGCGATTGTTTGCGCGGCGACCGGTGACGCCAAAGCGATGACGACCGACAGCGCGGCTGAAGCGACCGAGAAATTAGTAAATGATTTCATCTATCAGTTCCGGTTGAACGGCACGAAGCCGAGCTCGAAGTCCGTGCGCCACTGCTCGGACGGATCGGCGCGATCGTAAAGCAGCGCGCCGTCTATCCACACTTTCTCGGTGCGCGTGTAAACGCTGAACGGATCACCCGACCACAGGACGACATCTGCGTTCTTGCCTGGCTCGAGTGAGCCGATCTTGTCCTGGAGATCCAGCGCCCAGGCAGGATTGATAGTCAGCCACTTGATCGCCTGATCTTCGGTCACTGGAAGTCCGATCTCGGCGCCTGCGGCCATCGCTTTCGCCGCTTCCTGATTGAGGCGTTGGGATCCAGACGGATCGTCGGAGTGAACGATCACCCGCGCTCCGGCGTGATCGACGAGCGCCATGTTTCCTTTCACTGCATCGATCGCTTCCATCTTGAAGCTGCCCCAGTCCGCCCAGAGTGATGCAGCAATGCCTTCTTTCGCGAGAAGATCAGCGATTTTGTACGCTTCGACGCCATGGTGGAAAGAGCGAATTTTGTAACCGAATTCGTGCGCGATGTCGATCATTTCAGCCATCTCGTCGGCGCGATAGCAGTGGTTGTGGACGAGAATGTTGCCGCGCAGCACCTCCGCGAGCGTCTCCAGCCCCAGATCACGGGTCGGTGGATCGCCCTTGTGGTCGGCGTTCCATTTATCCCACTTGCGACGATAATCGACGGCACGGATCCAGGCGGCGCGGTAACCGGCGACATTTCCCATTCGCGTAGATGGCCCGCCGCGATTTCCGTAGACGCGCTTCGGGTTTTCTCCACACGCCATCTTGAGCCCGTACTTGGCGCCCGGGAACTTCATCGCCTGAACCGTCCGTCCGGGAACGACTTTGAGAACGACGCTGCGCCCTCCGAACAAATTTGCAGAACCGGGAAGTACCTGAAGCGTCGTTACGCCGCCGGCGAGATTTCGCGGGAACTGGGGATCTTGCGGCCACACTGAATGCTCAGCCCAGACCTGCGGCGTGACTGGGTTCGTTGCCTCGTTACCGTCGCTTAGGGCGTCGACGCCAGGAGCTGCGTACACACCGAGGTGTGAGTGATCGTCGATGATTCCCGGAGTGACGTATTTTCCGGTGCCGTCAATCACTACAGCGTCGGCGGGCGAGTTCACGGTCGCACCAACCGCGACGATCTTTCCGTTCTGCATAAGGATCGCGCCGTTTCTGATCATCGGTCCGGCCGCGGTCAGAATGTTGACGTTTCGGATAACCGTCGGGCGCGATGGAAATGGTACGTACGTACTGGGGAAAGGATCTGCGTTAGGTACCGATGTCGCGCCGAGGCCAGGGCCGGCTTGAGCGCTATCTCGCGGCGCGGGACTGGTTGAAGTAGACGCGGATGTGCTGGCGCAAGCGGTCGCGCCGGCCAGCATCAAGCAGAATAATGCACGCATGTGACTGCCTTTCCTCCGGGAATTGGCTTTGGGTGCCAATAAAGTAGCGCCTAGTAGCTGAAGCTGGCGAGATCGGCGATTCGATCCGTGCAGATCGCATCGACGCGCATTGCATTCAGGGTTTTCCATTGCAGCGGATCGTTCGACGTCCACGCGACGACTCGTGCGCCCGCGGCGTGTGCGCGTGTGACGAGATCCTCGTCGATCGAGCCGACTTCCTGCCACAGGTCTTTAGCTCCGGTGGCAACGAGAGAGGCGGTCGGGTCGACGTGTCGCGCAGATTCTAGAATTCCGGTGCGAATAGCGGGGAAAATCTTCTTCACGTTCTGAACGATGCGGTGGTCGAAGGAATGAACTGCGCACGTCGTCGACGCTTCCCGGATACACCGAACTACGAGCGGTTCGATATTCGAAGCTTTGATCTCTACATACACCAGCGCAGCATCCCCGACCGCGTCGAGTACCTCGCCCAATGATGGGATGCCTATCCCGTCGCCGATCATGAATTCACGAACCTCGGCAAAGTCCAGGT
>DASQPS010000357.1:0-3466 GCA_035643845.1 Gemmatimonadaceae bacterium
CGCCGCGTTCCAGCCCTCTGCGTACCACGCCCAGCTGATGCCCTTCTCGCTCAGCCTGTCACCAATCGTTGGCATCGTTTGCGGAGGAACCAGGCTGGCAGGATCCTCACTCGCCGAATGCGGATTGCTCGCCGGTTGCAAGTCGTTCACGGCGTATCCGTCCGGGGTGACTCCGCCGTTTTTCACGACTTTGCCGTCTGCATCGAGGATCACGACCTCCGACGCCGGTGCATTTGGAAACTCCGGAGTCGCCGCCGCGATCGCCCAGATGTGATTGATCATCGAGCCACCAAAGGCCGCATGAAAGAAGTGATCGCAGAGCGTGTATTTCTGAGCTTCGTAGGAGAGCGGGAGATCGGCCGTATGGTAGTAGCCCATCACCAACCCTTCACCGTCGCTCGTCGACACGAAGTCGTCCATCTTGCCGCCGTCAATTTCCTCCTGCTCTTCATAAAAGAGGTGCAAGACATCACGCGTGGGTGCGCTCACGGACACGAACCGATCCAGATTGAACGGAGCGTCAGGCAATCCGTCCGGCGCAGGCGAATCCTGCGGCTGCGGGAGCGACTCATATGGTTGCTCGGCGCTATCGAGTTGAATGGCTTGAGCGGTGCGCGCACCCGCTGCGACCCCTTCCGCACCCGGAAATTCGCCGTACAAGTGGTCGAAGCTGCGATTCTCGAGGTAGATGATAACGACGTGCTCGACCCGGCCGATGTCTGTCGCGGAAACGCCGACGGGGCGTCCTGTGTCTGCGTTGCACGCGGCCAAGGCGATCACCGGGACCAAAGCGAGCGCTCGGTTCAGACTTGTCGTTAGCATGGAATATTGGACGCGGGGGCTACGTTGCTTCGTGCATTTGTCGTTCCTCGTTCGGACCGAGCACGCGCAGGCGTGCATCGTCTGGTTCCCGGCTGCGTCGCGCGGGGTTCGAACTTTGCCCGTCTATCCCAGCCGCAATCGAGAGAGGACAATGATCAACCGGGTGGACGACGCCGGAGGCAATGCCGGGGCTGATGAGTGATTCCACAGACGCGGTGCTCGCCGCAGGCGGGGATTACGACGCGTTCGAGCGGCTATATGAGAGGTACCTTAGCCGCATATACTCTCTCTGTGTTCGGCTGTCGGGAAGTCGCACGACTGGAGAGGAGTTGACGCAGGAGGTCTTTGTGACAGCGTGGGACCAACTGTCGCAGTGGAGTGCGCAAACGCCCTTCGGCGTTTGGCTGCACAGGCTGGCGATCGACGTCGCTCTCAACCGCGAGACAGACGATGTAGGGGCAGAGCGAATCGAGCAGACGCTCGATCTTTCAGATGCAATCGACAGACTGCCGCGTGACGCGCGCAGATCTTTCGTGCTCCACGACGTGGAAGGCGTCAGGCACGAGGAACTAGCAGAAGTATTCGGCATCACAGTCGGTAGAAGCAGAGCGCAGCTCAACCGGGCACGGGTGCTGCTGTTGGAGTCCCTCCAACGATGACGACATTCAACCTGACGTGCGACGCCATCGAGGCGACTCTGCCGGACTATCTCGACAATACTCTGGAAGAATGGCTGCGCGAGCCCATTGAGGAGCATCTCCGTGAGTGCGCGCAATGCGCTGCTCGTGCGCGCGACCTGCTGAACATTGAACGTGAGGCCGCAGCTCTGCCCGCTCTTCTTCCTGACCATGAGCTGTGGTCCGGAATAGCACATCGCATCGGTGCTCCCATTCGAGCTCCTGAGCCAGTGTCAGAAAGCGCGCCAGTAATGCCGACACCCGAACCAGTAGTGTCGGCGACAAATGCTGCTCCGACGACAACCGAGCCGCTGTTAGAGAGCGAGCCGCCCGCGGTCAACACCGAACCGCCACCGTCCGTTCTGCCAATCGAGCCGGCATCGCCGCGGACTGAGGCGCCAGCACCGTCGAGCGAGCCACGAATTTCGTCGAGTACCGCATTGGTGCCGACAACCGCGCTAAGACATGCTTCGCACGCGCGGCGGAAAACGCGCTGGAGACCTGCGAAAATCCGCTGGGGACCGGCAGCGATGGGCGTCGCCGCGGCTGCACTCGTCGTTGTGACGGCTGGAATTACCTTCCTTGCTACCGCGCGCTGGCTGGGACCGGCTCAAAATTGGAGCTTCGTTTTCACTCGTTCCGGCGCGCAACGAGTCGCAGCGCGTGCGGCGCCGCAACGAGCGTCATCCCGCGCAATGCCACCCGTAGTGCCACGAGTCCAGGCACAGCCGATCGATACTCAGCATGTCGCGTCGGACTCATCGGGATCGATACTTGCTGCGGTTGCCGCTCCGTCAGCGCTGACCGTCGCGGCTACGCCGGCTTCGCAAGTCACGCCGTCGCCGGACCAGGTCGTGTACGATAAGGAAATCAGAATGCTTCGCGGAGTAGTGCGCGAGCGAAAATCCGAGCTCGATACCTCCACCGCCGGCGTGATCGACAAGAACCTCGGAATTGTCAATTCCGCAATCGCTCAATGCAGGGCCGCGTTGCAAAAGGATCCCGGCAACTCCCTGATCGACAGTCAGATGTCGTGGGCGCTCGAGATGAAAATCGAGCTCCTGCGGAGAGCGGCGATGCTACAATCCAGCAGCTGACAGAATGCCGAAGATTCCTCAGCTTCCTCTTTCCGCGATTCTTAGCGTGGCACTTCCGCTAGCGTTAATGGGGCAGGGCCGTGCGCAGCTCGATACGACGGTACGTCTTGATCTTGGCGGCACCGTCGATCTTTCGCTCGTGTCAGGAAAGATCAGAGTCCGAGGGTGGGACTTGCCCGACGTGAATGTTCATGCGTCGACGGAAAGTGGAACGGTTCGCTTTGACGCCACTCCCAACAGACTCACCCTGAGCGTCGAGCAGGAAGCAGCACGCAACGCAAATACGTCCGGGAACACGAGCTACGAAGTGTCCGTTCCGCGCGGGACTCGCATCAGGCTGAATGCCAAATCCGGCAACATTGCTGCGAGCGGTTCGCAGGGCGAAATCTTTGCGACAACCGTGAGCGCCGCCGTCGACATAAGCGGCGGGAGAAGACAGGTCTCCGTTCAATCGGTTTCAGGATCGATCAGGGCGACCCAGGTGGCGGGCGACCTCCGCGCTCAAAGTGTTAGCGGGAATGTGCGCGCCGAAAATATCTCCGGTCCCCTGGAGGCGTGGACGGTGAGCGGAAGCATCACGCTGATCGGCGTGCGCGGAAACTACGTCCACGGTCAGACTGTCAGCGGCGACATTCTGTATACCGGCCGGGTTGTTACGGGAGGTTCATACGACTTCGAATCGCACTCCGGTACGATTCGGCTTGCCATCCCCTCCACTTCGGGCGCGCACTTCAGCCTCGAGACCGTCGGCGGGGCTGTTCAATCAGATTTCGCCATCGACACCGGCTCCCAGGGGGGACGGAAGGCGGGACGCGTCGACTTCACAATTGGAGACGGGCGCGCAAACGTGACGGCTCGGACCTTCAACGG
>DASQPS010000358.1:0-12431 GCA_035643845.1 Gemmatimonadaceae bacterium
GTAGTCCGTCTCGCACACGCCGCGCCTTAGCGGACGCCCGAGGATCTTCTACGAGACGCGACTCTACGCGCGGAACGAAATTGAGCCGCGCTGAAAGGCTGAGCTCCTTGCCCTCTCTTCGCACGACGATCGGAAGCGCTGAACCACTCGGTGAGTGTCCGTATTTCGCGCGGAACTGCTCCGCCCAGTTTGGGTCGCCGACGTTGAATCCACCGACCGTAATCAGCACGTCACCAACTTGCACGCCGGCCGCGTCCGCGGAGCTGCCCGGAACTACCTGGGTCACGTGCACTCCAGTCGTGTCCTGTATCGTCCCGATACCGACACGCGGCTCGTTGATGGTGTCGCGGCGGAGTCGCAATCCCGCCAGCGGCAGAACCGCGTCGTACGGAAATGGCTCGCGGCCATCGATGTAGCGGTTGTAGAAGTCGGTGAACGATTTTCCGTTCGCCATACGGCTTACGGAGTTCCACCAGTCGGTCGACGTGAAGCCGCAATCACTCTTGTAATCGGTGGTATAGAGGTCGCGCATCACATCGTCGAGTGAGTGCCGGTTGTTCGAGGCATCGCGGATCATGATGTCGATCAGAAATCCCGCCAGCGAACCCTTCGGATAGTAGATGTATTCGGTGCCATCCTTTGGATGGATCCACGTCGAGAGTGACGCATCCTCCAGCGATGTGGGTGGGAGCGACGCGACTTCGGATATTTTGTCTCCGGTTGCCGAATAAAATCCAGCCGCATCGATCACTCCGCCCCGCACTTCGGCCAGGTCGGCGTAGTAATCGGTGATTCCTTCGCTGACCCACAGGAACGTGGTCGGCTGCGGCTGGTCGTAGCGATACGGATACATGTCCGCGGGCCTTAGCCGTTTGACGTTCCAGGAGTGGAAAATCTCGTGCGCGTAAATCGACATGATCACCGGCGTCCCGAGCAAGCCCGGTCCGTAGATATCGACGTGCGAGCTCTGATGCTCGAGCCCTGAGCCACCGCCATAGGTGGGATCGGCAATCTGCATAACGCTATAGTTGGCCCACGGCACTTCGCCAAACACGCGCGCTTCCGCCGGAATCACGCGCTTGAGAGTTTCCCAGACGGCGATCCGAGGGCCACCGCTCACGCTGCCCGAAGGGTACGTCGCGAAACGCACCCAATGATCGGCGATCTGCGTGCTGTCCACATCGAACTGCCCTACGAAAAACGGCATGTCGACCAGATCGTGATAATTCGAAGCAGAAAACCGATGCGCACCGGCCGGCGTCATTCCGGTGACAATCTTCCACCCAGCCTCGGTGTTGACTGTCACCGCCGCGGGGAAATCGAATCCCCTTCCTTCGGGATAAAGAAAGAGATTGGTACCGTTGAAGAGCAGAAAGTCGGGGCGCGCCCAGGTGTTGGCGTTGTCCAGACTGTCAGCCTGATAATCGAACCTCACCGTCACTTCGCCCGCTCCACGCGGCCGAACGCGCCATGTATCAGGATCGAGTTTATCCCAGCGGAGAGAGGTGCCGGTTTCCTCAGCGGCGAAATTCGACACGTTGCGCGCGAAGTTGTCGATCTCGTAGGCGCCTGGTGTCCACGCGGGCAGAGAAAGGATGACGGGTTCGCTCCCACCAACGGTGAAGGTCATAGTCGACGAGACCAGACGCTGCTCAGCGTTCGCCCGAGTGAAGGTCACCTCGTAACGAATGTCTGTGATTGGCGCGGAAGTGGCGATGCCTTGTGCGACGAGATTCACTTGTGCCGCGCAAAGCGCGACCAGCACCGAGAGGAGTGAAACGTTGGATTTGATTCG
The DNA here is from genome assembly GCA_035643845.1 of Gemmatimonadaceae bacterium. Lineage (GTDB taxonomy): Bacteria > Gemmatimonadota > Gemmatimonadetes > Gemmatimonadales > Gemmatimonadaceae > UBA4720. Next base: position 1,796 of record DASQPS010000358.1, read on the forward strand.
CATCCAGATAATGATTCGGGAAAGGGCTCGAGAATCGCGCTCCAAGTCGAATGCAAGAGTCATTCGCGCGCGCCATGCAGCGGTTGTGGGTCGAGTGCTATATTCGGACCTGAACCCCTACTCCAGCCGATGATTTCATCCGAATCTCTCGCGTTCCTCAGGAAGCTTCTCGACACTCCCGGTCCCTCCGGCTTCGAGTCCGCTCCTGCCAGGGTGTGGCGCGACCAGGCCAAAAAATTCGCGAAGGTCACGGGCGACGTCGCTGGAAATAGTCTGGCCGAAGTCAATGGGAAGGGTTCCCCGACCATCATGCTCGCTGGACACATCGACGAGATAGGTGTCATCGTCTCTTACATCGATGATCAGGGATATGCGTACATCCAACCCATCGGCGGCTGGGATCCACAGGTTCTGATAGGACAGAGATTGCGTTTCATCGGCCGGAAAGGCGACGTCTTCGGCGTCGTCGGTAAGAAGCCGATTCATCTCATCAAGCCGGACGAGCGGGAAAAAGCGGGAAAGTTCGTCGATTTCTGGGTGGATTTCGGCGCACGGACGAAGAAAGAGGCCGAAGACAGTATCTCGGTGGGCGACGCCGGCGTAATCGATTCCCGAACGCTGGACTTTCCGAACGGACGCATCGTCTCGCGCTCGATCGATGATCGCATTGGCGCCTTTGTTGTTCTCGAGGCACTGCGTCGCTACTCCGACAAACCCGGCGCGGCGAAGGTCGTGGCCGTTGCGACGACGCAGGAGGAGATTGGCTATCGCGGTGGCGGCGCCGGAATTTGCGCAACCTGCATTGGTCCGCAGATGGCGATCGTCGTCGACGTGACTTTTGCGATCGACCACCCGGGCGTTGAAAAAAAGGAGCACGGCGAGGCGGCGATCGATGGCGGCCCTGTCCTCACGCGCGGCTCCATCATCTCGCCCGTTGTCTTCAATCTCCTTCGGAAAACTGCCGAGGAGAAGAAGATTCCGTTTGCTCTCCACGCGGCTGGGCGCGATACGAGCACAGACGCTGACGCGATCCACATCGCGAGCGAAGGCGTCGCGACCGGGCTCGTAGCGGTTCCAAACCGCTACATGCATTCGCCCAACGAGCTCGTGAGCGTGCAGGATCTGGATCACGCCGCGGAGCTGATCGCGGAGACGTGCAGGGCGGTAACGACGACCACCGATTTTACGGCGCGTTGACGGGGTATATTCGCGACCCACCTCCCGCTCCTCGCCTCCCGCTTCCCGCTTCCCGCTTCCCGCTTATGCCCAAGCCGATCCCGCCGCCGCGCGAGGAAGGATTCACCACTCGCACGGCGTCGCCTCTCTACTGGGCGAGATACGGACAGTCAGGCGCAAGAAAGCTGCTTCTTCTGCACGGCGGGCCCGGCGCGGACCACTGCTACATGCTGCCCCAGATGCTCCATCTGGGCGACCGCTACGATCTGCTTTTCTATGATCAGCGCGGCGGTGGGCGGTCGCGATCTGACGCGCGGGTTCCGGTGACATGGCAGACCCATGTCGAGGACCTTGGTGCGGTCGCCGCTGAATTCGGTTTGGAGCCACTCTCGATCGTCGGTTACTCCTGGGGCGCGATGCTCGCACTCCTCTATACCGTCGAGCAACGGAGGAACCCGCACCTGATTCCTCCGGCGAGACTCGGTCTCGTGAATCCAGCCCCGCTCACCAAGGAATATCGTCGCCAATTCGAGGCGGAATTCGCCCGCCGACAGCAAAGTCCCGAGATTGTCAGCATGCGAGAGGAACTGGCGCAGTCAGGCCTCCGCGAGAAAGATCCTGCCGCCTACCGGCAGCGCGCTTTCGAGCTCGGGGTGGCTGGCTACTTTTCGGATCCGAGGAAAGCGCACGACCTCACTCCGTTCAGAGTGGTCGGCAGAATTCAGCAATCCGTGTGGGAAAGCCTCGGGGATTTCGACCTCATCCGCAGTCTCGACGGCGTAAGAGTTCCCTCGATTGTGATCGCTGGCCGTGACGATCCGATTCCATTAGCGTCTTCCGTAGAAGCTTCGCACGCTCTCGGCACGAACCTCGTGGTTCTGGACGACTGCGGGCATGTGCCGTACGTTGAACGGCCCGATAGGCTGTTTGCGGCACTCGACACATTCCTTGATGAAACCAATCCGTCCGTTCGAAGCTGAAATTCGGCTATGACATCAGATTCAGGCGTCACCCAGCACGCGATTAGCTCGATTACGGTCGACGGCAAGGAGTACCGGGTCGCGCTCCGTCTCGCTTATGACGGGGTGGAGTACATCGGGAGGCTGTGGTTCAGCGATCCAAACAGCGATCAGATGGGGATTCCGGACCACGGCGCCGTTCCAGGTCGGACGATCGCCGAAGCCGTAGAAGTCGCCAGGAAACTCACCCCGCAGGATCTCGAGCGCCGCTGCCACCGCGCTCTCGCCGACAAGAGACGCTACATCCGACTTCGTCGCGCCACGGAAGAGATCATTACAAAAATCAAGTACATGAACCGCGTGGCTGTGACGATGCGCCACGGGATGCTCGACTCCGAAGGCGCCAGCCAGGAGCTCGAGCTGATTCAGAAACAAATCGAAGAGATCGTGAAGACGCTGCCGTTCCACGCGGGAATAGAAGAAGGTTCATAGATCGGCGCCCACGACCTGCTCCTCTACTAACAACGGGCATATGGTCGAACACCAGCCAATAATTGGCTATTTCGCCCTCCTATATTGAGGGCATGGATTCACGCACCGCCGCGCACGTCCTCACGCAGATCGGCGCGCTCCTCGAAGCAAAAGGCGAACAGAGATTCAAGGCACGCGCGTACGCCGGCGCCGCGCGCGCTCTCATCGCGATCGACACGGACGACCTCGCTCCATTCCTTCAGTCTGGTGAGCTCGCCGCAACGCCGGGAATCGGACCCGCCACACTCTCTGTTGTCCGTGAGCTCGTAGAGACCGGCGAATCGTCGTATTTAGAACGCCTTCGGGAAGGAATGCCCGAAGGGATGCTCGATCTGATGCGAGTCCCCGGACTCAGCGTCGCAAAGGTCCAGTTGATCCACGATGCCCTCGGTGTAGACACGCTCGAGGATCTCGAGCGTGTCGCACAGAATGGCGAGCTGGCGACGCTCCCGAAGTTCGGGAAGAAAACGGCAGAAAAAATCCTGCGTGGAATCGAGATCCTTCGGCGCAGCGGTCACCTCGAGCGATTTCCGCGCGCCGCTCTCGAGGCGCAGCTTCTCTTGACCAACGTCGAGAAGCACCCCGATGTCCAGCGCGCTACAGTGGCAGGTTCGATCAGAAGGCACAATGAGGTCGTCGCCGACATCGACATCGTCGCCGAGTGCTCGCGCGACCCTCGCAAAGTTGCGGAATCGTTCGCGCGTTCGCCCGGAGTCAGCCAGGCGACCTCCGATGAGAATCCGGGCTCTGTAAGAATCCGCTTCGTCGATGGAACGCACCTCGACATGCACTGCGTGACTCCGACGGACTATCCTATCGCTCTCTGGCGCGCGACTGGATCCAGTGAGCACGTCGAACACCTGACAGCTTTCGCCGAGCAGAAGGGATTTCGCATCGATGGCAACGCGCTCGTAAAACCGGGAGGCAAACGACTGCCCGTGGCCAGCGAAGACGCCTTTTTCGCCGCGCTCGGTCTAACTCCGATACCGCCTGAGATGCGCGAAGGCATGGGCGAAATCGAAGCGGCCGCACGACAGAACTTGCCGAATCTCGTCACCTACGACGACCTGCGCGGAGTTCTGCACTGCCACACCGATTACTCCGACGGCGGCGCGACCATCGGGGAAATGGCGACAGCTGCGCAGAAGCGCGGTTGGAGCTACATCGGCATCAGCGACCACTCCGAATCCGCATTCTACGCGGGCGGACTCAAGCGCGACAAGCTCGCGCTCCAGCACGAAGAAATCGATCGCCTCAATGCGGAGATGAAGGACTTCAGAATCCTCAAGGGAATCGAGGCGGACATCCTCGCCGATGGAAGAGTCGACTACGATTCGGAAATCCTCGACCGCTTCGACTACGTGATAGGATCGATTCATTCACGCTTCAGCATGGACGCCGCTAGTATGACGAAGCGCGTCCTCGACGCGATGGATGATCCCCACCTGACGATTCTCGCCCACCCGACGGGACGGCTGCTGCTTTCGCGCGAGCCGTACGCTATTGATATCGAAAAAGTCCTCGAGAAAGCCGCAGCAGTCGGCGTGTCAGTCGAGCTCAACGCGGATCCGCACAGATTGGATCTCGATTGGCGATATTGTCGTGTGGCGAAAGAGTTGGGCGTCACGATCGAGATCGGACCCGATGCTCATTCCACCGCAGGACTCGACAACGTGCATTTTGGAGTCGGCATGGCGCGAAAGGCGTGGCTCGAGCCGCGAGAGATCCTCAATGCTCGAAGCGCGGACGACGTCCTCGCTTTCGCCAGAAAGAGGCGCCACAAATGAAACGCACGATTGAAACAATTGACGATCCGCGAAGACGCGCTCAGCGGAGAAAATCCTCGGTGTCACGCGCCCGATCCGTGCGCATGGTGAAGAGCATGCTGGCCGCACACGCCGTCGAAGTATTTGGCCGCTTGAAAAGAGCCCACCCGGACGCGCATTGCGAGCTCAATCACGAGACGCCGCTCCAGTTATTGGTGGCGACGATCCTGAGCGCGCAGTGCACCGACAAGCGCGTCAATATGGTCACGCCGCTCTTGTTCAAGACATATCCTGACGCGCGATCTCTGGCAGACGCCAGGTTGGAACAGCTCGAGGAGATCATCAGGAGCACAGGCTTCTACCATAACAAAGCGAAGAGCCTTATCGGACTCGGCAAGGCACTTGTCGAGCGACACGATGGGCAAGTCCCTGATTCGCTGGACGCTCTCGTCAAGCTTCCTGGTGTTGGCCGCAAAACCGCTAACGTCGTCCTCGGCAACGCATTCGGCCGGAGCGAAGGAGTGGTCGTCGACACACACGTGGGGCGACTGAGTCTCCGGCTGGGATTCACACGGCAGAAAGATCCGGTGAAGGTCGAGCAGGACCTGATGCCGCTTTTCCCGAGAGAAGAATGGGCCATGCTCGCACACGTGCTGATCTTTCACGGTCGGCGAGTGTGTGACGCGCGCTCACCCAAGTGCGAGATATGCAGCCTTAGTGAAATCTGTCCGTCGACTACACAGGAGAAATCATGAAAATCGGAATCATTGGCGCGGGTCATATTGGCGGAACACTTACGCGTCGGTTCGCGGCGTTGGGCCACGAAGTCTTCGTGGCGAATTCGCGAGGACCCGCGACGCTTGCGGATCTGGCGCGCGAAACGGGCGCCAAGGCGGTCACCGTAGACGAAGCGGCGCGATCTGGCGAGGTCGTTGTTGTAACGATCCCGGAAAAACATATCCCGAGGCTTCCGCGCGATTTGTTCGCGAAGGTCCCAGGGAGCGTGGTGATCGTCGACACCGGCAACTACTACCCGCAGCGCGACGGCCGGATCGAAGCTATCGAATCAGGCACTCCCGAAAGCAAATGGGTTTCGCAGCAGCTCGGACGTCCGGTAGTGAAGGCGTTCAACAACATCTACGCTCAGCATCTTCTCGAGCTCGGAAAACCGGCGGGAACGCCTGGTCGCATCGCTCTGCCAGTCGCCGGCGACGACGAGAGAGCCAAGGACGTCATTATGCGACTGGTGGATCAGCTCGGGTTCGACCCGGTAGATGCTGGCGGATTGGACGAGTCCTGGCGTCAGCAGCCCGGCTCACCGGTTTACGCAAAAGACTTCGACGCGGCCGGGGTCCGACGCGCTCTTGCACAAGCGAAGAACGTGCGTCCTCCAGAATTTCGCGCCGGTGGAACTCCGTCTGCGACGTCAGCACCGTCACGTCGCGACAGCGGGGACGCACCACGAAATAGCCCGACCTGACAGTTACGAGCTACCGCGCTCGCAGCGGATTCGATTAGTTTTTACGCCACTGCGATCAATCGCATTCACCCATCGTCTCACGACCGTAAATGACCAAGTTCGCAACGATAGAAACCAATCGCGGATCAATGCGCGCCGAGCTGTACGAGAAGGAAGCGCCCAAGACAGTGGCGAACTTCGAGAAGCTCGCGAACTCCGGTTTCTATGACGGAACGAAATTCCATCGGGTCATCAAGGACTTCGTGGTCCAGGGCGGCGATCCATACTCGAAGGGCGGCGATCACGCCAAAGGCCCGGTCGGGACGGGCGGTCCCGGGTACAAAATCGATTGTGAAACGCAGGGAAATCCCCACACGCACAAGCTCGGCGCACTCTCGATGGCCCACGCGGGCAAAAATACCGGTGGCAGCCAGTTCTTTATCGTTCTCAACGAGCAGAATACAAAGCACCTGAATGGTGTCCACACGGTGTTCGGTAAAGTCGTCGAGGGGCTGGACGTCGTCCCCAAGATCAATCAGAACGACACGGTTTCCAAGGTGAGAGTCACAGCCGGAGGAGAAGCGAAATAATCATGGCTACGCGGAAAAAAACCGACCTCGGCGCCGCGCTCACGGGACTGGTCCTGGGTGCCGTGGTGTTGTTTCTCGTACTGACGTCGATAGTGATGATGACCAACGCGCACTATCGGGACAGGGAGACGGCGCAAGCGCAGAAGTAGTCGCGTCTCCCGAATGAGCCGTTGAAGAGCGCCGAGAAGAGCATTGACGGCGTGCCATAGTTCCAATATGTTACTGACTGGTCAGTTACTACCAGTCACGCGCATGCCCAAAACCAGAACAGCCCCACCAAAGTGGCGCAGACAGCCAGCCGACCGGCCCGACCAGATCCTCAAGGCCGCCCTCCAGGTATTCGGCGAATGCGGGCTGGCCAACGCGAGGCTTCAGGACATAGCCGCGCGCGCGGGCGTCTCCAAAGGCACGATCTACCTCTACTTCCCAAACAAGGAAGAGCTCTTCCGGGAGATGATCCGGCACACGGCCATTGCCGCCATAGCCAGAGCCGAGGAGGAGGTCGCTCAGGGAATCGCCTCCCCCAAGAGCCAGCTAATCGGTTTCATGCGCGGATATTGGGCGTTCGTGCGGTCTCCAATCTTCAGCACTCTTCACCGTCTCGTGCTCGGCGAGCTGCACCAGTTTCCTGACTTGGCAAAGTTTTACGCCGACGAGGTTGTCGCACGCGGCCAACGACTCCTGGCCGGTATCATTCGTCGCGGAATCGACGATGGCGAATTTCGCGACCTCGATCCACTCGTCGCGGCGCGAATGCTCGTGGCGCTCACTGTGATGAACGGTATTTGGCGCGATGAGCGCACAGGTGTCCCGCTTCTCGCCCACAAGACCGACGAAGAAGTTTTCCAGGAGCTCGCTCAGTTCTATCTGTACTCGATCGCCCCTTCGGGCGGCGCGTTTGCACAAGCAGACGGCGCGCCCTCCGACGCGTTTTCGTTCCTCCCTTCAATACATGACTGAATTCGTCCGTATTCCCCGCGCTGCGCTTCTGGCGTGCGCAGCTGTGACGATGGTTGCTTCCTCGCATTTGCACGCCCAACAGCCAGCAATCCCGCTCAGTCTCGGCGACGCTGCGCGGCTCGCCGCGCAGCAAAGCGCACTGGCCGAGGGCGCGAGATTGCGCGCCGACGAGGCTCAGGCACGCGTTAAACAGCGGCGCGCTGATTTGCTTCCGGACATCACCGGTTACGTGCAACAGGCAGGTCGCACGTTCAACACTGCCACGCTTGGCATTGACCTCCCTGGTGCGCCAGGACAGCCTCCCATTTTTGATCCGAGGGGAGAGGTCCTTGGTCCGGTCAACACCGTCGACATCCGCGGCAGAGTTCAGCAGAACCTTCTCGACCTCGGCGCGATCGGACGCGTGCGATCGGCGCAGGCCGCGGCGCGCTCCTCGAGCGCCGACGCAGGCGCCGCCGCCGAACAGGCAGCGACCGCTGCGACCACCGCATACGTAAGGGCGATGCGCGCGGAGGCTGACGTTCGCGCGAGACAGGCAGACACTCTGCTCGCAACCGATCTCCTCCGCATTGCCGAATCACAGCTGCAGGCCGGAACTGGCGTTGGACTCGATGTCACCCGCGCTCAAGCGCAGCTCGCGGCAACGCGGTCCAGTCTCATTACATCGCGGAACGCTCGCGATCATGCGCGCATCGACTTGCTCAGGGCGCTTTCACTCCCTGTCGGTACTGACATCGTGCTCCTCGACTCACTGTCCACCGTAGCCGCCACGACGGAGCCCGTGGGGGACGAATCAACTTTGGTCTCTGAAGCTTTGAGCGCTCGGCCCGACGTTCTCGCTGAGGAAGAGCGTGTACACGCTGCGAAGCAAAGCCTGTCTGCCATCAAAGCTGAGCGATTCCCCACCCTTGGACTCGTTGCCGACGATGGAGGAATTGGAAAGACCGGCGAGAGGCTGCTCAATACCTATACATGGGGACTGCAGATAAACGTCCCGATATTCGACGGATTCAGGAGAGAAGGCCGAATTCAGGAACAGAAATCGATGGTGAGTGAAGCCGAAATCCGTCAACGCGACATACAGCAGCAGGCGGAAGCAGACGTTCACGGCGCCCTTCTCGATCTCGCCGCCGCTCGAGAGCAGCTCAGTGCAGCAAGCGAGCGACTTCGGCTCGCCGAGCAGGAGCTCGCACAGGCGCGCGACCGCTTCAACGCCGGCGTAGCAGGAAACGCCGACGTTGTGAACGCATCACTCGCATTGACTGCTTCGCGAACACTCGTGAACGACGCGGAGACAGCGTATCAGCTCGCGCGAGTCTCTCTGGCACGCGCGACAGGCAGCGTAACGAAACTCAAATAGTTCACTCTACTCTTTCAGCTAGAATTCACCCGACCCGCCGGACACAGGAAAGATTATGGCAACCGCAATAGAGCCGAGCACTCCCCCAAGCTCGCGTAACGGACGATCTGTCACCGAGGTGGAGGACAAGCCGTCGACGAAGAAAAAATTCATCGTGCCGATCGCTGCAGTTCTCGGGCTCGTGGTCCTCATCTGGGGATTCCAGAAATGGAGCTATGGGCGATCGCACGAGTCGACCGATAACGCGCAGGTGGACGGGCATATCGTTCCGGTACTCGCGAAAGTCGGCGGTTATGTGAAAACAGTGGCGATCAACGAGAACGATCACGTGAAAGCCGGACAATTGCTCGTTCAACTCGATGACGCTGACTACCGTGTGCGTCTGCAGCAGGCGCAGGCCGACCTCGCCGCCGCAGAAGCGACCGCAGGTACGGGCGGACTGTCGGGACAGGCCGAGGCTCAGGTTCAAAGTGCCGCCGGTCAGCGTGCCGCGCTCGACGCACAAATTGGCGCTGCGCGCGCGAACGCGAACAAAGCCGACGCCGATCTCGCGCGCGCCCGCGAACTCGCGGGAAAGCAGATCATCTCGAAGCAACAGTTGGACGCCGCTCAGGCGACAGCAACTGTCGCGCACGCGAATCTTCTCGCCGCCGAGCGTCAAGCAGCCGCGGCTGGCGGGACCGTGAACACGGCGGAGGCCGGAGTCAGGGTCGCGAACGCCCGGACACTAGCGGCGCGCGCCGCCGCGGAGAATGCGCAGCTTCAGCTCGATTACACCCGCATCACTGCTCCCGCTTCGGGCGAGGTCTCGCGGAAGCAGGTTGAAGTCGGTCAGCTCGTCGCTCCCGGTCAGCCGCTTCTGAGCATTGTCGCGGATACCGGCGTTTGGGTCACCGCAAACTTCAAGGAAACACAGCTTGCGAAGATCCGGCCGGGCCAGCCGGTGGATTTTGACGTTGATGCTTACGGCGGCTGCGTGGGATACGGAAAGGTTGCCAGCGTGAGTGGCGCAACCGGCGCCAAGTTCGCACTCCTGCCTCCGGACAACGCGACCGGCAACTTCACCAAGGTGGTGCAGCGCGTGCCGGTGCGGATCGCAGTCACCAAACCGTGTCCGGGCAATCTTCCGCTGCGTCCCGGGCTTTCCGTGAATGTTCACGTAGACACCTCGAACCGGTGAGCACGGCGGTACTCCGTCCTTCGGGGGTTGTAGCCTCCTCCGAAGACAGATACGCGCACAAGTACGTCATCGCCGCTACGGTCACAATGGCGGCGATGCTCGAACTGATCGACACGTCCATCGTCAACGTCGCGATCCCCCACATGATGGGGAACCTCGGCGCGACGCTCGATGAGATCGCCTGGGTCTCCACGGCGTACATCATCGCCAACGTCATAGTAATTCCGATGTCGGGATGGCTCTCGGCGTACTTCGGGAGAAAGCGCTATTTCGCCGGCTCGATCATGCTCTTTGTGGTTGCGTCGTTCTTCTGCGGATCATCGCACTCGTTGCTTTCGCTGATTTTCTGGCGGGTCATTCAGGGGATTGGCGGAGGCGCGCTTCTCTCCACGGCGCAGGCGACGCTTTACGAGTCATTCCCTCCGGAAGAAGCGGGAACCGGCATGGCGATCTTCGGTGTCGGAGTGATGGTTGGCCCTACGCTGGGTCCGACGCTGGGGGGCTGGATCACCGACAATTACAACTGGCCCTGGATCTTTTACATCAATGTGCCGCTCGGAATCATTGCGGCCATTCTGACCGCGACGTATGTGCACGACGCGAAGCACCAGGAGCGCGCGGAAACGATCGATTACCTCGGTATTCTGTTACTTAC